>JBAXUD010000492.1:0-2784 GCA_037129875.1 Mycobacteriaceae bacterium | reverse complement strand
GCCGGACGACGGTGCGGCGGCGTCAGACTGCGGTAAGGGTCGTATCGTGGTGCTCGGATAAGAGCAAGTCCGGCCAAGGAGGTTGTCATGCGCGTCGTCGTCGACCGCGATCGCTGCGAAGGTAATGCCATCTGCGTGGGAATCGACCCGGAACTGTTCCAACTCGACGACGAGGACTACGTGATGGTCACCGCCGATCCCATTCCGGCGGACGCCGAGGAACGTGCTGAGCAGGCGATCGCGGAGTGCCCTCGGGCCGCGTTGACCCGCAAAGACTAGAGGCATTCGTTGTCTGCACATGATCCCGGGCTGACCGATCTGTCCGGACGGGTCGCCGTGGTGACCGGAGCGGCGGCCGGCCTGGGCCGCGCCGAGGCCATCGGCCTGGCCCGGTCCGGGGCGAACGTCGTCGTCAACGACATGGCCGCGGCGGTCGACGCTTCCGACGTTCTCGACGAGATCGCCGCCGCGGGGTCCAAGGCCGTTGCCGTCACCGGGGACATCAGTCAGCGCTCCACCGCGGACGAAATCATTGCCTGCGCCGAGAGCCTCGGCGGGCTGGACATCGTCGTCAACAACGCCGGCATCACCCGCGACCGGATGTTGTTCAACATGACCGACGAGGACTGGGACGCGGTCATCGCCGTTCATCTGCGCGGTCACTTCCTGCTGACCCGCAATGCGGCGACCTACTGGCGTGACAAGGCCAAGGACGCCGGGGGATCGGTGTACGGGAGAATCATCAACACCTCATCGGAGGCGGGCCTGTCCGGCCCGGCGGGTCAGGCCAACTACGGCGCGGCCAAAGCCGGCATCACCGCGCTCACCCTGACCGCTGCGAAAGCCCTGGGCCGCTACGGAGTTCGCGCCAACGCCATCTGCCCCCGGGCCCGAACCGCGATGACGGCGGACGTCTTCGGTGACGCCCCCTCGCTGGCTGAGGGTCAGATCGATCCGCTGTCGCCCGAACACGTGGTGAGTCTGGTGCGCTTCCTGGCATCACCGGCCGCCGCCGAGGTCAACGGTCAGGTGTTCATCGTTTACGGCCCCACCGTGACACTGGTGGCCGCACCCACCGCCGAGCACCGATTCCATGCCGATGGCGACGCCTGGGATCCGGCCGCGCTGGGCACGGCGATGCACGACTACTTTGCCGGCCGGGACCCGGAGAAGAATTTCGGGGTCATCGGTCTGATGGGCGACTAACCGGATTTGGTGTCGGCCAGGGTGTCGAGGAACGCCCGGGCCCACCGTTCGACGTCGTAGGCCAGCACCTGGCGGCGCATCGCCCGCATCCGCGCCCGGCCCTCTTCGGGCGTCTGGTTGAGGGCGGCCTCGATCGCGTCCTTCACACCGTCAAGATCGTGCGGGTTGGTCTGATAGGCCCGGCGCAATTCTGCTGCGGCGCCGGTGAATTCGCTGAGCACCAGGGCGCCGCCCAGATCGCTGCGGCAGGCCACGTACTCCTTGGCCACCAGGTTCATCCCGTCTCGGAACGGCGTGACGAGCATGACGTCGGCGGCGACGAAGTAGGCGATCAATTCGTCCCGCGGTACCGGCCGGTGTAGATAATGCACGACTGGGTGGCCGACTTCGCCGTACTCGCCGTTGATGTGACCGACCTGCTGTTCGACCTCGTTGCGCAGTATCCGGTAGCTGTCCACCCGTTCCCGACTGGGTGTGGCCAACTGGACCAGAACGGTGTCGTCGCCTTTGATCCGGCCTTCGGCGAGCAACTCCGAGAAGGCTCTGAGCCGGACGTCGATGCCCTTGGTGTAGTCGAGTCGGTCGACGCCGAGCAGAAGCTTGCGCGGGCTGCCCAACTCGGCGCGAATCTGCCTGGCGCGCCGGCGTATTTCGCGGTTGCGGCCCTTGTTGTCCAACTCGGCAGAGTCGATCGAGATGGGGAATGCGCCCACCTTGATGGTCCGGTCGCCCAACCAGACCTCGCCGAAGCGGGACCGAACGCCCACCGACGCGCGGGTGGTCTCGGCTCCGGCGAGCTGACGGCAGAGGTACAGAAAGGTCTGCGCGCCCCCCGCGAGGTGGAAGCCCACCAGGTCGGCGCCGAGCAGGCCGTCGATGATCTCCGCCCGCCACGGCAGCTGCATGAACAACTCCACCGGTGGAAAGGGGATGTGCAGGAAGAATCCGATGGTCAGGTCGGGCCGCAGTTCGCGCAGCATCTTGGGAACCAGTTGCAGTTGGTAGTCCTGGACCCACACCGTCGCACCCCGCGCGGCGGCGCGCGACGTGGCCTCGGCGAAGCGGCGGTTGACGTCGACGTAGCGGTTCCACCACTCCCGGTGGTAGATCGGCTTGACGATCACGTCGTGGTACAGCGGCCACAGGGTGGCGTTGGAGAAACCCTCGTAATACTCCGAGACGTCCTCGGCGCTCAGCCGGACCGGGTAGAGCTGCAGCCCGTCTTCGGTGATCGGCTCCTCGGGGCCGTCGACGACGCCCGGCCAGCCGATCCATGCTCCCCGGTGTTTACGCAGGAGCGGTTCCAGCGCAGTGACCAGGCCGCCCGGACTGCGCTTCCAGGTGGTGCCGCCGTCGGGCAGCCGCTCCATGTCGATGGGCAGCCGGTTGGCGACGACGACGAAGTCGGAGTTCCCGGATCGTGCGGATCCGGCGTCTCCGCGGGCCACTTAAGCCTCGAGCTTTGACGGCCCAATACCGAGCATCGACAGGAAAACGCGGCACTCGTCGGCGTCAGTGGCGTAAGCGGCGACGACGCGACGGGCTTGCCGCGCCGTGGCGTCGGCGAGCGGCTCCACG
>JBAXUD010000491.1:0-2786 GCA_037129875.1 Mycobacteriaceae bacterium | reverse complement strand
GCGCCGAGCACGACGATGCCGTGGATGGCGTTGGTGCCCGACATCAGCGGGGTGTGCAGGGTGTTGGGCACCTTGGAGATCACGGCGAACCCGACGAACCCGGCAAGCACCAGGATCGCGAGGTTGGCCAACAGTTGCGTGTACATCAGTTCTCACACCTCGCGAGTCACACAGGAGGCCGAGATGACCTCGTCGTCGAAATCGGGCGTCAGTTCGCCATCTTTGATGAGCAGTTCCAGCAGTGAGGTGAGGTTCTTCGAATACAGCTCGCTGGCATGTTCGGGCATGGTGGCCGGCAGGTTCAGCGGCGAGGCGATGGTCACCCCGTGCTTGACGACGGTCTGGCCGGGCTCGGTGAGTTCGCAGTTGCCGCCGGTCTCACCGGCGAGGTCGACCACCACGCTGCCGGGCTTCATCCCCTGCACCGCGGCGGCGGTCACCAGTCGCGGCGCCGGGCGCCCCGGCACCAGCGCGGTGGTGATCACCACGTCGAAGCCACCGATGGCCTCCTCCAGCTTCTTCTGCTGCTGGGCCCGCTCGTCCTCGGTCAGCTCCCGGGCGTAACCGCCCTCGCCGGCCGCGGCGATACCCAGATCCAGCCACTGGGCGCCCACTGAGCGCACCTGGTCGGCGACCTCGGGCCGCACGTCGTAGCCGGTGGTGCGGCCGCCGAGCCGCTTGGCCGTCGCCAGCGCCTGCAGACCGGCCACGCCGACACCGAGCACCAGCACGGTGGCCGGCTTCACGGTGCCGGCCGCGGTGGTCAGCATCGGGAAGAACCGGGTGGACTCGCTGGCGGCCAGCACCACGGCCTTGTATCCGGCGACGTTGGCCTGCGAGGACAGCGCGTCCATGGCCTGCGCGCGGGAGATACGCGGGATCGCCTCGACGGCGAAGGCCTGGACCCCGGCGCTCTTGAGCGCGCCGATCTGGTTGTCGGCGTTGCGGGGTGCGAGGAAGCCGATCAGCGTCTGCCCGGCCCGCAGCCGCGCAACCTCGGATGCGGACGGCGGAGCGACCTTGACCACCACGTCGGCCGCCCAGGCATCACCGATGCTGGCCCCGGCGTCGGTGTAGAGCTCGTCGGGAAGCAGGGCGCGCTGCCCGGCGCCGGACTCGACCACCACGGCGACGCCGCTGTTCACCAGTGCTGAGACTGCCTTGGGTACGAGGGCAACGCGGCGCTCGTCGGACCCCGACTCGGCGACAACCCCCACGGTCGTCGCCGCCCGGCCGGCGACATCGGTCGGAGACTTGGTATCTGTCATTGGAGTGTGGGTGTGCTTTCTAGCGCGGGATGTTTCGGGGAACGTCCCCGATGCTCGTGACACCCTAACCGCTGGCTGTGGTCATTCCCCAAGCCGCGTGGGGCGGCCACCCGACTGGACGAGGGCCTTTGACCCCTGTACCTGTGACCTGGATCACTTATAGGATCTGGGTTCCGGATACGGGCGAGCAGGTGTCGACGCGGAGGCATGGGCATGGATACCCAACTGAGGAACACAGCCCGGATGGCGGCATGTACGGCCGCGGTGGCGACGGCACTGGGAGTGGGGACCGCGCTCGGCGGCCTCGGGATCGCCTCCGCGGACCGCGGCAGTCCGGGACCGTCGGCTGACGGTGGCCAGTCAGACTCCCAGGCAACTCCCCCGGGGCGCGGGCCCTCCGGCGGCCAGCGCTCCTCCGTTGCGACACAAGCCCCTCTGCCGGCGGCCACCACGAACACCGGACCGAAAACCGCCGCTGCGAAAAACAGCGTGCCGGCCCCGCCCGAGCCCGTCCAACGGCCCACCGCGATCGGACGGGACCCGGCAGCGACGGCATCGGCTCCCGTCGACGCGATGACGGCATCGACCGCAACAGAACCGGTCCTCAAACCCGCGGCGGCCACCGCCGTCGTCACCCCGGCGCCCGCTGCGAACGTGCCGGTGGCCTCCGTCGTCGTGGTGGCCTCCGTCGTCGTACCGGCCGCCCCTGCTGCACCGGTGATCACCGCCGCGGCGCCCGTCGGCTCGATCACCGCGATGCCGACCCCGCTGCTGGGAACGGGCACCGGGCTGCCGGTGGAATCCCCGGCCTCCTGGCTGGTGCTGGCCGCGACCCGGCGCGCCGGTCGGCTGGCGTCCAGGCGGACCGCCGCCGCGACGTTGACGACAGGTCAGGCTCCGTCGCCGGCGGCCACCACGGGGACAACGACCACCATCACCTGGGCGTGGGGCGCCAATCCGGTGCTGCCGTTCAATCCTGCCACCGACAAACTCGACTTCGGCTGGATGCAGGCCGGCCAGTTCGACGTGACCGAGAAGTCCGGGTCGACCGTGATCGCCGTCGTCGGCAACAACCACAGCTACACGCTGCAGAACATCCCCATCGGCGGGTTGACGATGAACAACATCGTCGCCAAGGACACCGGCACCGTCGGTAAGTGGCAGACACTGATCGCAGGCGCGCAGACCACCCTCCCCGCCATCTCGATTGCCAATGCCACTGTCGCCGAGGGTAATTCGGGCACGACGAACGCGCCGTTCACGGTGACGCTGTCCAAACCGTCCACCAGGACGGTCACCGTCGGCTACAACACCGCCAACGGCACCGCGACCGCCGGATCGGATTACACGGCCGCATCCGGCACCCTGACCTTCGCCCCCGGCGTCACCTCCCAGAAAGTCAACGTCTCCGTGATCGGTGACACCACCGTCGAGCCCACCGAGACGTTCGCGGTCACGTTGGCCAACGCCGGCAACGCCACCCTGGGCGCCTCCACCGCGACCGGCACCATCACCAAT
>JBAXUD010000490.1:0-2787 GCA_037129875.1 Mycobacteriaceae bacterium | reverse complement strand
GGCCGAGTCGACGATGCGACCGAGGGACGAGGTCGAGGAGGAGCGAGGCACTCAGACGGAGCCGGCGACATGAGACAGGTCCTCATCGCTCTCGGGATCTCGCTGATGGTGTCCATTCTGCTGACGCCGACACTGATCCGGCTGTTCAACAAGGAGGGCTTCGGGCAGGAGATCCGCGAGGACGGCCCCCCGAGTCACAAGGCCAAGCGCGGCACACCGTCGATGGGCGGGGTGGCCATCTTGGCCGGTATCTGGGCCGGCTACTTCGGCACCCACCTGGTGGGCCTGGTCCTGGACGGGATGGGCCCGTCGGCGTCGGGACTGTTGGTGCTCGGGCTGGCCACCGCGCTGGGCGGGGTGGGATTCCTCGACGACATCATCAAGATCCGCCGCTCGCGCAACCTCGGTCTCAACAAGACCGCCAAGACCGTCGGCCAGATCACCGCCGCGGTGCTGTTCGGCATCCTGGTGTTGCGTTTCGCCAACCCGGAGGGCCTGACCCCGGGTTCGGACATGCTGTCCTACGTCCGCGAAATCTCCACCGTCGCACTGCCTCCGGTGCTGTTCGTGCTGTTCGTCGTCGTCGTGGTCAGTGCCTGGTCGAATGCGGTGAACCTCACCGACGGCCTCGACGGGCTGGCGGCCGGCTCCATGGCGATGGTCAGTGCCGCCTACGTGCTGATCACGTTCTGGCAGTACCGCAATGCCTGCGCCACCTCCCCGGGCCTGGGCTGCTACAACGTGCGCGATCCGCTGGACCTCGCGCTCATCGCCGCCGCCACCGCCGGCGCCTGCACCGGTTTCCTCTGGTGGAACGCCGCTCCGGCGAAGATCTTCATGGGTGACACCGGTTCGCTCGCGCTCGGTGGGATCATCGCCGGCCTGTCCATCACCAGTCGCACCGAAGTGCTTGCGGTCGTGCTGGGTGCCCTGTTCGTCGCGGAAGTCACCTCGGTGGTGATCCAGATCATCGCCTTCCGCTCCACCGGCCGGCGGGTGTTCCGAATGGCGCCGTTCCACCACCACTTCGAACTCGTCGGCTGGGCCGAGACCACGGTGATCATCCGGTTCTGGCTTCTCACCGCGATAGCCTGCGGCCTGGGGTTGGCGCTGTTCTACAGCGAGTGGCTGCACGCCATCGGGGACTAGAGGTGGCCGACCTGTCGCTGCTGGCCCCGGGCTCTCGCGTGCTGGTGGCCGGCGCCCGCGTCACCGGCCGGGCCATCGTCGCGGCCCTGGCACAGTGGGATCTGCGCCTCTCGGTGTGCGACGACGACCTTCGCGCGGCACAGGCCCTCGGTGACGTCACCGCCACCGCCACCGCCATCGCCACCGCCGACGCGATAGCCAGCGCCGGCGAATTCGACCTGGTGGTCACCAGCCCCGGCTTCCCGCCGACCGCGCCGGTGCTGGCGGCCGCGGCCGCGGCCGGGGTTCCGATCTGGGGTGACGTCGAATTGGCCTGGCGCCTCGACGCGGCCGGAAAGTACGGTCCGCCGCGGCGGTGGCTGGTGGTGACCGGTACCAACGGCAAGACCACCACCACCTCGATGCTCTACGACATGCTCATCGCCGACGGCCGTCACGCGGTGTTGTGCGGCAACATCGGCGAACCGGTGCTCGACGTGCTGGCGCGGCCGTCGGACGTGCTGGCCGTGGAAGTGTCCAGTTTCCAGCTCTTCTGGGCGCCGTCGTTGCGGCCGGAGGCCGGTGTGGTGCTCAACATCGCCGAGGACCACCTCGACTGGCACGGCGGTTTCGAGGCCTATGTGGCGGCCAAGGCCGGCGCGCTCGTCGGCCGGGTGGCGGTGGCGGGCCTGGACGACCCGGCGGCCGCCGCACTGCTGCCGCATGCCCCGGCACCGGTCAAGGTCGGCTTCCGGCTGGGCGAGCCGGCCGCCGGGGAACTCGGCGTGCGCGGCGGAGCGCTGGTCGACCGTGCCTTCGCCGACGACCTGACGCTGGCCCAGGTCGCCGATATCCCGGTGGCCGGACCGGTGGGCGTGCTCGATGCACTGGGCGCCGCCGCGCTGGCCCGTGCGGTCGGTGTGCCGGCAGCGGCCATCGGGGCTGCGCTGGCTGGTTTCCGGGTGGGCCGGCACCGTGCCGAGCAGGTGGGCGTGGTTGACGGCGTGACCTATGTCGACGACTCCAAGGCCACCAATCCGCACGCGGCGGAGGCATCGATCATGGCCTATCCGCGGGTGGTCTGGGTGGCCGGCGGCATGCTCAAGGGCGCCTCTGTCGAGGACACCGTGGCCCGGGTTGCCGACCGGCTGGCCGGCGCGGTGCTGATCGGGCGCGACCGCGCGGCCTATGCCAAGGCGTTATCGCGACACGCTCCGGATGTCCCGGTCATCCAGGTTGTGACGGGGGAGGATGCTGTGGTGGATGAGACCAGTGAGTCAGATGTTACTCATGAGACTCAGCTGATCGAAGCGTCCGGTCCCGGCGTCGGCTGGCAGGTGATGACCGCAGTCATCGACGCCGCCACCAAGCTGGCCCGACCGGGCGATACCGTTCTGCTGGCACCAGCCGGTGCGTCGTTCGACCAGTTCACCGGATACGCCGACCGTGGCGAGGCGTACGCCGCCGCGGTCCGCGACCGGGCCGCAGGCAAGGCCCGGTAGGACCGTGGCCACGGTCTTCTCCCGGCTGCGGCGCCGGGATGCCGAGTCCTCCGATGCCGCCGACGACGCAGCCGACGGCAACACGGCCGAGACCGGCGCCGGCGCCGAGTCCGACGCCGAGTCCGACACCGACGGCGCGGCACCCGCTGCCAAGGCT
>JBAXUD010000049.1:0-12961 GCA_037129875.1 Mycobacteriaceae bacterium | reverse complement strand
GCAAGTTCCTCAACAACTGGCGGATGGCCGAACTGCACGCCCAGGAGGCTCCCGAGCGGGTCTGGGAGCTGGAGACCTACGGCGCACTGTTCGACCGGACCAAGGACGGCCGGATCAGCCAGCGCAACTTCGGCGGTCACACCTACCCACGCCTTGCGCACGTCGGCGACCGCACCGGCCTGGAGATCATCCGCACGCTGCAGCAGAAGATCGTCTCGCTGCAGCAGGAGGACAAGGCCGAACTCGGCGATTATGAGGCCCGCATCAAGGTCTTCGCCGAATGCTCGATCACCGAGTTGATGCTCGATGATTCCGGCGGCCAGAAGAAGATTGCGGGCGCCTTCGGATACTGGCGCGAGACCGGCAAGTTCATCCTGTTCGAGACGCCGGCGGTGGTGCTGGCGACCGGCGGCATCGGCAAGTCGTTCAAGGTGTCGTCGAACTCCTGGGAGTACACCGGTGACGGCCACGCGCTGGCCATGCGGGCCGGCGCCGGCCTGATCAACATGGAGTTCGTCCAGTTCCACCCGACCGGGATGGTCTGGCCGCTGTCGGTGAAGGGCATCCTGGTCACCGAGGGCGTGCGCGGCGACGGCGGCGTGCTCAAGAACTCCGAGGGCAAGCGCTTCATGTTCAATTACATCCCTTCGGTCTTCAAGGGGCAGTACGCCGAGACCGAGGAAGAGGCCGACCAGTGGCTGAAGGACAACGATTCGGCCCGCCGCACCCCTGACCTGCTCCCCCGCGACGAGGTTGCCCGGGCGATCAACACCGAGGTCAAGGCCGGCCGCGGCAGCCCGCACGGCGGCGTCTACCTCGACATCGCGACCCGGATGACGCCGGAAGAGATCAAGCGCCGGCTGCCGTCGATGTACCACCAGTTCCTGGAACTGGCCGAGGTCGACATCACCAAGGACGAGATGGAGGTCGGACCGACCTGCCACTACGTCATGGGAGGCATCGAAGTCGACCCGGACACCGGCGCGGCGTCCACCTCCGGCTTGTTCGCCGCCGGTGAGTGCTCCGGCGGCATGCACGGTTCCAACCGGCTCGGCGGCAACTCGCTGTCGGACCTGCTGGTGTTCGGCCGCCGGGCCGGCGTCGGCGCCGCGGACTACGTGCGGGCGCTGTCGAGCCGTCCGGTCGTGTCGGAGGCGGCCCTCGAGGAGGCCGCGACGATCGCCCTGACCCCACTGACCGGGCCTCAGGGGCAGGCCAAGCCGGAGAACCCCTACACCCTGCACGCCGAACTGCAGCAGACGATGAACGACATGGTCGGCATCATCCGCACCGGCGCGGAGATGCAGCAGGCGCTGGACCGGATCGAGGAACTCAAGGCCCGCTTCCGCAACATCGAGTCCGCCGGCGGCCGGATATTCAACCCGGGCTGGCATCTGGCGATGGACATGCGCAACATGCTGCTGGTCAGCGAATGTGTGGCGAAGTCAGCCCTGGCCCGCACCGAGAGCCGGGGCGGGCACACCCGCGACGACTTCCCGAAGATGGACTCCGCGTGGCGCCACTCGCTGGTGGTGTGCCGCACCGAGGACGACGACCCGGTGATGCCGGAGGTCCGCGTCACCCGGGAGGAGCAGCCACCGATGCGGGAGGACCTGCTCGAACTGTTCGAAATCGAAGAACTCGGCAAGTACTTCACCGACGAGGAACTCGCGGCGCATCCGGGACGGAGAAGCGAATGAGCTATCAGGCAAACCTCAAGGTCTGGCGAGGCGACGACGAGGCCGGCGGGCTGCACGACTACGCCGTCGAGGTGAACGACGGCGAAGTCGTTCTCGACGTCATCCACCGGCTGCAGGCCCAGCAGACACCCGATCTGGCCGTGCGCTGGAACTGCAAGGCCGGCAAGTGCGGCTCGTGCTCTGCGGAGATCAACGGCCGCCCGCGCCTGCTGTGCATGACCCGGATGTCGACGTTCGACGAGGCCGACACCGTCACCATCACCCCGCTGCGCACCTTCCCGGTGATCCGCGACCTGGTCACCGACGTGTCGTTCAACTACGAGAAGGCCCGCGAGATCCCGGCATTCGCGCCGCCGAAGGATCTGCAGCCCGGCGAGTACCGGATGGCCCAGATCGATGTGGAGCGCTCCCAGGAGTTCCGCAAATGTATCGAGTGCTTCCTGTGCCAGAACGTCTGCCACGTCGTGCGTGACCACGAGGAGAACAAGCAGGAGTTCTCCGGCCCGCGCTACCTGATGCGGGTGGCCGAGCTCGACATGCACCCGCTGGACACCCTGGACCGCAAGGACATGGCTCAGGAGGACTTCGGGCTGGGCTACTGCAACATCACCAAGTGCTGCACCGAGGTGTGCCCCGAGCACATCAAGATCACCGACAACGCGCTGATCCCGATGAAGGAACGCGTCGCCGACCGCAAGTACGACCCGGTCGTGTGGCTCGGAAATAAGCTCTTCCGGCGAACGAAGTGAGCGGAAGCATCAGGCCCAGCCGGCGAACGAAGTGAGCGGAAGCATCAGGCCCAGCCGGCGAACGAAGTGAGCGGAAGCATCAGCACAATCCGACGCGACAAGTAGGGACGCCGCGGCACTAACCGAGCCGGCGAAAACCGCTGCGGTGGAAGACGATCGGCGCGACGTCGTCGTGAACAGTGATGTCCTGGACCCGCAGGATCACGATGGCATGGTCGCCGGCCGGCACTTCCTGTTCGATGGCAGTCTCCAGCCACACGCTGGTGCCCTTGACGAACACTGCGCCGGCGTCCGAGGACACCGTCTCCAACCCCGCGAAGCGGTCACCGGTCTTTGCAGCCAGGGTGCGCGCTGCCACGTCGTGCACCTCCCCGAGCACACTGATGCCCAACACCGGCAGATCCTTCATCCTGGGCCACGTCTCGGAGGTGTTCTGCACGCAGAACGACACCAGCGGTGGGTTCAGCGAAACCGGGACGAAGGTACTGGCCGCCAGACCGACCCGGGAGCCGTCGACCTCCGCGGCGATGGCGATCACCCCGGACGGAAAATGACTGAACGCCTCGCGGAGAGTGGCGGGGGTCAGCGGTGTGCTTTTCGATGGCGGGTTGCCCATAGCATTTGTATCTTCACACGTTGTATAGCCTGACGGCATGCCAGAAGTCTCCCTCCTGTCCGTGCTGCGCGAACGCGCCGATCTGACGCCGAACGACCTCGCCTTCACGTTCACCGACTACGACCGGGATTGGGATGGCGTCGCCGAAAGCCTGACCTGGTCGCAACTGTATCGGCGCACGCTGAATGTGGCGTATGAGGTCAGCAAGCACGGTTCACCGGGCGACCGCGCGCTCATCGTCGCGCCGCAGGGCCTGGCCTTCATCGTGGCGTTCCTCGGTGCCATGCAGGCCGGGTTCATCGCAGTGCCACTCGCGGTTCCGGTGCCCGGCTCCCATGACGAGCGTTTGGGCGCTGTCGTGACCGACACGTCGCCGACGGTGGTGTTGACCACCAGTGGGGTCTTCGACATCGCCGCGCAGTATGTCGACGACGGTGCAGCGGTGATCGCCGTGCTCGCCGTGGACACACTGGATCTCGACATCGACCAGCCCGTGAGCCCCGAGATACCTGAGGGTCCGGATATCGCCTACCTGCAGTACACCTCGGGATCGACGCGGCTGCCCGCAGGGGTGATGATCTCGCACCGCAACCTGGTTGCAAATTTCGAACAACTGATGCCGGACTATTTCGTCAAGAACGGCGGTGCGCTGCCGCCCGAAGGCAAGCTGGTCTCGTGGCTGCCGTTCTACCACGATATGGGCCTGATGCTCGGGATCGCTGCGCCGATCCTCGACGGGTGCGGCGCTGACTTGTTGAGCCCGCTCGGGTTCCTGGCACGCCCGGCGCGGTGGGTGCAGGCCATGGCCCGGCATGAGAAGACATTCTCTGCAGCACCGAACTTCGCGTTCGATCTCACCGCGCGGCGCACCACGGACGCCGAAGTGGCGGACCTTGACCTCAGCGGCGTGATCGGCATCATCAACGGGGCCGAGCGCATTCACCCGTCGACCCTGGTCCGGTTCAACGAGCGCTTCAGCTCCAACGGTTTTCGGCCTGAAATGGTGTTGCCCTCCTACGGCCTTGCCGAGGCGACCGTCTTCGTCGCCAGCGGCAGCAACGGCCGTGCGCCGGCAGTCGTCGAATTCGACGTCGACCAACTGACCCAGGGCATCGCCGTGCGCACTCCCGGCGGCGCTGCGCTGTTGCGCTACGGGCTTCCCACTTCCCCGCGGGTTCTGATCGTCGACACCGACACCTGCCGGCCATGCGCGGACGGGGCCGTCGGCGAGATCTGGACGCACGGCGAGAACGTGTCGGCCGGGTACTGGCGCAAACCGGAGCAGACCGGGTCGGCCTTCGGCGCGACACTGGTCGACGCGCCCGTCGGCGCCCCCGCAACGAACTGGCTGAGAACCGGCGACCGCGGGTTCATCTCCGAAGGCGAGCTCTTCATCGTGGGCCGCATCAAGGACATGCTGATCGTGCGCGGCCGAAACCACTACTCCGAGGACATCGAGGCGACGGTGCAGAAGATCACCCGTGGGCGGGTGGCGGCGATCGCAGTGTCCGACGAGCAGACCGAGAAGCTGGTCACGATCGTGGAGCTCAAGAACGGTGACGACATCGACGAGCTGACCGTGGTGAAAAACGACGTGATCGCTGCGATTTCGCGTGCGCATGGTCTGCAGGTCGCCGATATCGTTCTGGTGGAGCCCGGGTCGATTCCGACCACCACCAGCGGCAAGATCCGTCGGTCGGCGTGCGTGGAGCAGCACCGGCAGGGGCGGTTCGTCCGGCTGGATGCGTAGCTGACGCCCCCTATGTGGATCACCCTGTTGGTGATGGCTGTCGCGGTCAGTCTGGAGCCGTTTCGCATCGGGATGTCGGTGTTGATGCTGAACCGTCCACGTCCGCACCTGCAGCTGGCCGCGTTCCTGTGCGGCGGCTTCCTGATGGGCATGTCCGTCGGTGCGGTGCTGCTGTTCGCCATCGACTCCCGGGTTTCTCAGTCCGCACACTTCACCCTGCCCAGGGTGCAGATCGTCATCGGTGCGCTGGCATTGCTGGCGGCGGTCTTCGTGGCGTCCACCACCGGCCGCGCCCGCACACCACCGGTATGGCTGACCCGGTTGCTCAGCGGGCAGTCGCTGTGGGTTGCCGGCGCGGCCGGCCTCGGTATCGCACTGCCATCGGTGGACTATCTGGCCGTGCTGGCGGTCATCGCCGCGGCGGGCGCGGCGCCACTGGCCCGGCTGTCGGCGTTGCTGGTGTTCAACCTGGTGGCCTTCGCCCTGGTGGAAATCCCATTGCTTGCTTACCTGGTGGCCCCGGAGCGAACGCTCGCAACCATGACCGCGCTGCACCAGTGGATCCGGGCGCGGCAACGACGCGAGGTCGCCGGGCTGCTGGCGGTGGTGGGCGCCGTGCTGGTGACGGCTGGAGTGCTGGGGGTGTGAGGCCGCCCAGTGCACCGACTGGCCCAGTGCGCCGAGCGTCCTCAGCCAGGGACCTCAGCTGCCAACGGTGCAGAAGCGCCGGCACTGCTGTCCCCTGAGCCCAAACTACTCAGGAGCGCCAGCATCTGCGAGAACGGATCGGCGCCGACCTGGTCTCCGTAGGTCGCGTTGGTGGCCGGCGCGGTCACCACGGCCGGATCGTAGCCATTGACCGGATCCACGGTGATCGGCGCGGTGCCGGGGTCGTCGTTGCGGGAGTACCCGGAGTCGACCATCGGCTGGAGGACGGCGTCGAGTTGGTTGAGAGTGCCTTCGTCCACCCCGAGGTATTTGAACGGCATCACCATTGGAAGGTGCTGCTCGGGGATCATCAACGTCGTCGTCTTGCCGCCCCGGGAGTTGACCGTCGTCACGATGTTGCGGGCTGGGACGTTGCTCGGGTTGGTGAACGCCACGGCGGTGTGACCGGTGGCCAGACCCGCGATCGAATTAAACACCGACATCCAGTTGTCCGGCCGGTCCGGCCAGTCGGCGATGCTGTCGTAGGCGGAGACGAAAGAGTATGTGTCGTATTGGCTTTCGACCGGCGGCGGGATGACGAATTCCATCGACGGGACCGTCGCGCCCACCGGGAAGTTCTGCCTCAGCCACCCGTCGCCGAAGGCATGCTGACCGATCGGATCCCCGAACACCGCAAAGGTGAGCTGATCGGGTGGCGGAGCGTTGGGATCGGCGGCCAGCCGGGCCTGCACGGCGTTGACCACCATCGCCCCCTCCGACAAGCCGAGCACCGTGCCTGGACCGTCCCGGTTCACCGTCGCGATGGTGTTGCCGGCGCCCTGCTCCACCGAAACGCCGATGGTCGGGCCGTCCAGCCCGAGCCCCGGAATTGCCCGATCGATGCCGGGGAACAGGCGCTCCAAGGTGTGACCCTGGACCTGGCCGGCCCAGTAGTCCACCTTCTGGCGCTGCAGACCCGGGAACCATTGCGCACCCGTCATGCGGATGTACTCGTCGTACGGAATCCCTTTGACATGGGCGCCGCCCAGCCCGTATCCCCGCGGAGGCGTGCCTTCCACCGTGGCGGCGGCGGCGCCCGAGTAAAAATCAAGGGGCGAAACGTACGGAGACGAGCCACCTGTCGACGAACCGTCCGGCGAATCATCGGCGGCGGCTACTCCGCCGGACGTTCCCACGGACGCTGCCACGCCGACCAGAGTGGTCAACGTTGCCAATAGTCTCTTCATGCCCGCGCCCTCCTCTGCGATGCCAGTCGCGACGGCCACCAGTTCGCCCTCCCCATCAGGGTAGCGATGGCGGGCACCAGGACGGTCCGCACCAGGAAGGTGTCCAGCAGGATCCCGGCACCGATGACGAAGCCGCCTTGAACCACCGTACCAATGCTGGAGAACAGCAGGCCCCACATGGAAGCGGCGAAGATCACCCCCGCCGCGGTGATCACACCTCCGGTCGACGACAGCGTGCGGATGATTCCGTAGCGGGTGCCGTTCGGCGACTCGTCACGCAATCGGGAGGCGAACAGCAGGTTGTAGTCGGCGCCGACGGCGACCAGCACCACGAAGGCCAACGGCGCCACGGTCCAGTGCAAGGGCTGGTGCAGCCCGTACTGGAATACCAGAACGCCGATGCCGAGCGCCCCGAAGTACGAAATCACCACGGAGCCGACCAGATACAGCGGTGCCACGATCGCCCGCAGCAGCAACATCAACGTCAGCAGAACAACGGTGACCGTGGCGAGGACGATGAATCGAATGTCGTCGCGGTAGTAGTCACGGGTGTCACGCAGGGCGACGGGAAAACCGCCCATCGAAATCGTGGCACCTTGCAGGGTGGTGTTTGGCTGGGCCGCCCGCGCGGTGTCGAGGATGGCGTTGACCTGATCCATCGCCGCGGGCCCGAACGGGTCGAGTTTGGTGAACACCAGGTAGCGCGCCCAGTGGCCGTCGGGCGAGATGAACGCCTTGGAGGCGGCCCGGAAGTCCGCGGTCCCCAGCACTTCCGGCGGAATGTTGAACCCCGCCATCGACGGGCCCACGGCGTCGTTCTGCATCGACAGCAGGAATGCCGCCGCCTGATCGAGGCCGGTTCGCATGGTCTCGATCTGCGCGACGACCTGATCGACACCGGCGGCCACTTCCTGGCTCCCATCGGCGGCGCGGTCGGCCTGCTGACGGAATTCGTTCATGGTGCTCTGCGCGCCGGCCGGCGTATCGAGACCCATGGCTTTCATCACTGCCAACAGCCTTGCGTAGGAATCCCGCAGCTGATTCAGAGTTGCGCTCAGCGACTGAGTCTTCTGCAGGTCTTTCAACTGCTTGGCCAAGTCGTTGATCTTGTCGATGGCCCCCTGGTTCCGGGCTTCGACCAGGTTCTGGAAATGGCCCCGGGTCTCGGCGCACGAGGGGTTGAGATCACAAACCACATTGCCCTGCAGCGCGACCAGCACCGGTCCCACCCAGCCGACCAGGTCCCGACCCGCCTGATAGGTGATGCCCATGGAGGTGCCAAGTTCGTTGATGGCCTGGACCAGCTTCGCGGCCACCTCGACGTTCTTCACGAGGTTGTCGCCGCTGTACTGGAACTTCAGGGCCGAGAAGGCGTCGACCATGCCCTGGATATTGGTCGCCAGATCGTTGATCTGGACGCGCACGTCGCCCAGCCCGGTCGCCAACGTGTTAGCCCCGGTAGAGAGCCGGTTGAGGCCCGCCATGTTGTCGGTGATCGTCGCCGAACCGTCGCTGAGCTTGTCGCCTACGATGCCCGCCTGGTAGGTGGCCCGGAACTCCTTCGGCACCTTCCCCAGCGGCCGCGTGACACCGTTGACCATCGCGATATCGGGCAGCTGGCTGATGCGATCGGCCATCTGCTCCATATCTGCCAGGGTCTGCGGCGTGCGCAGATTGCGCGGCGAATGGATGAGCACATAGGACGGCACGAACTGACTGATGCCGAAATGACGTTCCAGCGCCGTGTATCCGACCGAACTCGGGTCCGACTTCTGGACCGCCTTGCGATCGTCGTAGTTGTACCGCGCCAGCCCGGCGCTGCCGGCCAGGAGAATCAGCACCAGCAGACTCGCCACCAGGTGGGTTCGCGGACGGCGGACGATCCGGATTCCGGACCGTCGCCAGAATCGCGTCGTCAGTTCACGGCGCGGCTTGATCCAGCCCCAGCGTCCGACCACGGTGAGAATCGCCGGCAGCAGCGTCAGCGCGGCCAGGAAGGCCACGGCGACCCCGATCGCCGAGGACACGCCGACCGTGGAGAACACACCCATCCGGGCGAAGCTGATCGCCAGGAAGGTGATCCCGATGGTGGCGGCGGACGCGGTGATCACCTTGCCCACCGAGGTCAACGCGTGACGCACCGCGTCGTCTGAGCTGTCGCCGCGGCGCACATAGTCGTGGTAGCGGCTGATCAGGAATACCGCGTAATCGGTTCCGGCGCCGGCGATCATCGCGCTGAGCAGAATGATGGCCTGGTTGGACACGCCGAATCCGGTGTACTCGGACAGACCTGCCACGGCGGACTGCGCGATCACCAGGGACATACCGATGCCGATCAACGGGATCAGCATGGCGATGGGATTGCGGTAGACCACCAGCAGCACGACGAGCAGCAGGACGGCGATGGCGATCTCGATGGGCCCGCGGTCGCGCTGACCGGCGACCGTGAGGTCGGCCACGGTGGCCGCCGGTCCGGTCAGGTGGACTTCCAGCGCGGTGCCCGCAGTGTTCTGCCTGACGATGTCGGCAACCCGGTTGAACGACGTATACGCCTGCGGGGTGCCCAATGCGCCTGCCAGGCCCACCGGCACCACCCATGCCTTGCCGTCCTTGCTGGTCAGGATTGAGCGCAGGGCCGGTGTTGCGATGAAGTCCTGCAGCATGACGACGTCGGAGTCGTCCCGCAACGCATCGACCAGTTTCCGGTAGGTGCCCTCCTGCTCGGGGCCGAGCCCGCGCGGGTCGATCAGCACCACCAGCAGCAGGTCATCGGTCCCGGTTTCCTGGAACCCCTTGGTCATGTCCCGGGCGGCGACGTTGGATGGCGCGTCTGCGGGCAACATCGCCAGCGGATGCTTGTGGGCCATGTCGTTCAGGTTCGGAAGCGACAGCGGCAGCGCAACCGCCAGCGCGACCCAGAACACGATGACAGCGACGGGCCACCGCACCACGAAATCGGCTAGCCGTCGCATAACGGACCCACCCCCGGTTCCCGCCGGTCCATCGTTCCGCTGCCCGCTGTCACCGGATCAATTCGAGCAATCCCGAGCGAGGCCTAAACACCATGCCCCCAATCCCCGCCGTCAGCGACCTGCAGACAAACCGACTTTATCGCCGCGATATACCGGGCGATTGACTTGTGGGCAATCGGGTTGTCCGGGAACAACACCGACATCGCGGTACCGGCGCCATACCGGAATACATAAATTGTCATCTGATACGAGAATCGTCCGTCGGAGTAGATCCCGATGTTGTTGGAGAAGCCCATCTCGGTCGCCGCCAGGATGGCATTGAGCGGGGCGGCGCCCCCGTGCAGGAAGTTCTGGACGGGGAAGTTCGGACGGGGCTTGTGCAGCCACGGCGCCAATTCCAGCACGCGGTAGTACGGAACCCGCGCCAGCTTCTGACCCGAATCGAAGGACTCCTGCGCCGCCCAGGCGGCTTCGGTGAACGATGTCGCGGCAATCGGCACCGTGATCGGTACCAGGCCGGTGAACCAGCCCTGGGTCGTGAAATTGTCCGACGTCCGGCGGGTGTCCCTCGGGGTGAGTCCGTAGTAGGTCGCAGCACCGGTCAACTCATGTTCCACCTTGGCTGTGCAGGCGAACAGCGCGCCGACGAAGCGCACTCCGGCAGCCGCGCAGGCCGCTTCGAATCGGGCGGTCTGTTCGGAATCCATGATCATTTCGCCGACCATTTCGGCGACCGTCGGTTCCAGCGGATTGCCGAGCGGTAGCGGGAATTCGGGAAGGCTCCCGTCGCAGTTCTCGGCAAACTCGATCCACGTGCGAACCTCCGGCGAATCCACGGTCAGATTCGAAGTCGTCTCCCGCTCCTGCAGACAGAAGTCGTCGAAGCTGCCGGCGGCAGGCAAGACCATGGACTGCCCCGTGAGCAGCAGCGACGTGTACATTCCGTGCGCCTCGAGCATCGTGATGCCGATCAGCGCCGCGTCCCCGTGGACGTGATCGATGCTGGCGTAGAAATCGAAATGATCGTCACTCTGGACGATTCCAAAAGTAAAGCAACCCCACTCCAGTGGGCTCGGTATGTCGACGATATGTTTACGCGCGCCTTCGACGGCCATTTCGCCGTGATCGACGGGCTCGAATTCTATGTCGGCGGGATCGCCGATGGTTCGCCTGACAATGTCGCCGTCACCGTCGTACTCGAACCAACTCCGATAGGTGTCATGGCGCCGCAGATATGCGTTGATGGCTTCGGTCATCGCGGGAATGTCACACTGACCAGGAACCTCGCAGGTGGCGATGATCTGCCGCGAATAGTCCAGTCCGGCGGCTTCCTGTTCATAAACACCGCGAATATGTTGGCCCTGCATAAAGCTGACGGGCACCGAACTGACCGGTGCTTCACGCGCATTTTCTTTTGCAGCAGTCGTCGGGTGCCAAGAGATCAACACACCAGGTCTTGGCGCCCAATCATCGATGGTGCCGACCGTAATTTTCCCGATCTGCACTAAATTCCCTCCCCAACTCTGACCGCCTCCGACCGCGGGCCGGCGACTACTGTGGCGACTCCAAGATAGCCTCCGCTGGCCCACCGCCCGGCGCCGGTGTCGTCCCCCGCGGCATGCTCAGTCGCGCAGGCCGGTCGGGTTCGGCGGCGCCCACCACAGCCGCTCAGCCGGGACGGCGTCCCGCGTCAGCAACCCACATGCAATACTGGCCGCGGGAGATGAGCAGGCCGTGGCTGGGCCGTGGCCGTTCCTGGCTGTGACGTGGTCTCCCGCATGGCATCGAAACCACACCGGCCCGAAGGCGGGGGACCATCCTCAATGGCGACTACTGAACATTCGACGGGGCAGGCACCCCGTTTCGCGATCGTCGGTTACGCGGCTCGTCTGCCCGGTGCCGCTGACGCCGACCAGTACTGGGAAGTCCTGCACTCGGGTCGGGACGCGGTATCGGAGATACCCAGCGACCGGTGGGACGCCGAGGATTTCTTCGACCCCGACCCGGGCGCCCCCGGCAAGATCGTCACCCGCCGGGCCGGCCTCGTCGACGATGTGACCGGGTTCGACGCGCCGTTCTTCGGGGTGTCGGCACGCGAAGCGGAGTGGATGGACCCTCAGCACCGGCTGCTATTGGAGACCGCGTGGCGCGCTGTGGAGCATGCGGGGATAGCGCCGACGGCTCTGGCCAACACCAGGACCGGCGTCTTCGTCGGCTTGTCCACCCACGACTACCTGGGCATGGCATCCGATGTCCTGAACTACCCGGAGATCGAGGCCTATCTGGCCATCGGCACCTCAGGCGCCGCCGGCGCAGGCCGCATCAGCTACCGCCTCGGACTGCAGGGCCCCGCGGTCACCGTCGACACGGCGTGCAGTTCGTCGCTGGTGGCCATTCATCAGGCCTGCCAGGCCCTGCTGCTGGGTGAATGCGACCTCGCACTAGCCGGCGGAGCGAACGCCCTGCTCAGCCCGGCCACCATGATCACCTTCTCGCAGTCCCGGATGCTGGCGCCCGACGGCCGCTGCAAGACGTTCGACGCGGCGGCCGACGGGTACGTGCGCGGCGAGGGTTGCGGTGTCATCGCCGTCAAACGCCTCGAGGACGCGATCCGCGACGGCGACCGGATCCGGGCCGTGATCCGCGGCAGCGCCGTCAACCAGGACGGTGCATCGGGCGGATTGACCGTGCCCAACGGAGTCGCCCAGCAGCGGGTCATCACCGAGGCACTGGAGCGCGCCGGCCTGGTCGCCACCGATATCGACTACCTGGAAGCGCACGGGACCGGCACATCGCTGGGCGATCCCATCGAGGTCCAGGCCGCGGCTGCCGCGCTGGGCAAGGGGCGCAGCGCCGACCGGCCCCTGCTCATCGGATCGGCGAAGACGAACATCGGTCACCTGGAAGCCGCTGCCGGCGTCGCCGGTGTGCTCAAGGTCGTCCTGTCGCTCGAGCATCAGGAACTGCCGAAGCACCTGAACTTCCGCAACCCGTCACCGCACATCCCCTGGGACCGGATTCCGGTGCGGGTCGTCGACGAGTCCGTCGCCTGGGAACACAGCGACCGTCCGCGCATCGCCGGCGTCAGTTCTTTCGGGTTCTCCGGCACCAACGCCCACATCATCATCGAGGAGGCGCCGCAGGCGCCGACCGTCAATACCGAGGCGCCGACCCTCAGCACAGAGGCGCCGGTCGCGCCCACCCCGTCGGAGCCCTCCGACTCCCACCGGTTCATGGTGCTGCCGCTGTCCGCGCGCACCCCGGCCGCCCTGGTCCAGA
>JBAXUD010000489.1:0-2791 GCA_037129875.1 Mycobacteriaceae bacterium | reverse complement strand
GCGGCCCGCGGCATCGGCTTCGCGACCGCCACGGCGCTGCTGGCGCGCGGTGCCCGCGTGGTGATCGGCGACCGCGACGTGGCCCTGGGCGAGTCGGCCGTCGCCAAGCTCGGCAACCTCGGCCCGGTGTCGGGCTACCCGTTGGACGTGGCCGACGCCGACTCGTTCGCGACCTTCCTCGACAAGGCCCGCGCCGACGGCGGTGGGCACATCGACGTCCTCATCAACAACGCCGGTGTGATGCCGGTGGGACCGTTTCTCGACCTCACCGAGCAGGCGATCCGCTCGGCCATCGAAGTGAACTTCTACGGCGTGGTCAACGGCTGCCGATTGGTGCTGCCGGAGATGGTCAAACGCCGCCGCGGCCACATCATCAATATCGCCTCGGTCGCCGGGATGCTCGCCGTGCCGGGCCAGGCGCTCTATGCCGGAACCAAATTCGCGGTGCTCGGCCTCTCGACAGCGCTGGCCGACGAGTACGCCGCAACGGGTGTCGAGGTGAGCTGCGTGATGCCGACATTCACCAACACGGAGTTGATCTCGGGCACCAGTACCGGCGGGATGACGACAGCGGTGGAGCCCGAGGACATCGCCGCGGCTGTGGTGAAGACGCTTGACAAGCCGAAAACCGCTGTGACAGTTCCATATTCGATGCGTTTCATCGCCGCGGCCACGGCGTTCCTGCCGCCGCGCGGCCGGCGTTGGCTGTCGGCGAAAACCGGGACCGACCGGGTCTTCCTCAATCTGGACACCACCGCGCGAGCCGCCTACGAGCAGCGCGCCCAGTCTGCGACGGGCGTGCTGGAGGCACCTGAGTAGCCGGACCGGATCGGGGCCTTTCGGCCCTCAGACTGGCCCGCGGCATGGAATGCTGACGTTCGTGGGGTTTATTCGTCGCGCTTTGGCCGGCGTTGTGGTGGTCGCGTCGGGAACCGCAATCGCCGCAGGCCCACCTGCGTCCGCCGGTGTTCCCGTCCTCACCGACAACGCTTTCATCATCCCGGGCGCGAACACCGACTCCTGGGCCCCCGCCATTCTCGAGCCGCTCGACCCGTGGGCCACCGACGGTCCGCTGGTTCCCAAGATCAACGCCCACTACTACGACTGCCACGGGTGCACGGTCACGATCGTCCGGTATCCGCGGACCGCCGGGCCGCTGTTCGGACCCGACGCCCCGTTCGCGGACGAGTCGATCGCCATCGGCGCGGGCAAAGCGGTCGACGACGTGCGCAACGCGGCGGGACCGTCGGTGATTTCCGGGCTCTCGCTGGGGGCGATGACCGCCGACGCTGCGCAGCGCACCTTCGACGCCGATCCGAAGCGTCCCCCGGCGTCGGACCTCGCCTTCATCGTGGCGGGTGACCCGACGCGCGTGACACCGCTGACCACGGGGATCGGCAGCTTCCTGCCGGTCGGATTCCGGATTCCGGTGCTGGGCTGGACGGTCGTTCGGCCGGCGTCGGAATCGACCTATGACACCGTGGTCGTGGTCGGCGAATACGAGTGGGCGGCCGACTGCCCGGACCGTCCGTGGAATCTGCTAGCCGATCTCAACTCGCTTATCGGTTTCAACTACAACCACAGCGAGGCGTCGCTGACCAATCCGGCGGATGTGCCCCCGGAGAACATCGTCACCACCACCAACAGCAAGGGCGCGACCACCACGACCTATCTGGTGCCCAGTCCAGAAGTGCCGTTACTCAAGCCATTCGACAAGATCCTGGCGCCGCCGGTGATCTCCGCGGCCAACAAAGTCCTCAAGCCGATGGTGGATCGCGGCTACTCGCGTTACGACGCGGTCACCGGAAACCACGCGCCGTATCTGCAACCCACCGACGGGCTGCCGAAGCTGGTCAGACCGAGCGCACCGGCCGCGGCGTCGCGTGGTGCGACAGTCAGTTCAGCAGCTTCTCGAACGCCATCGCGTACACCTCACCGCACGGCCGCGGCTCAGTGAGCCGGGTGTAGCCGGCGCCGGTGTAGAGCGCCTCCGCCTCGGGCTGACGGTCTCCGGTGGTGAGATAGACACGGCGGTAGCCCAGATCGGCGATTCGGGATTCCAGTTCTGCCAACAGGATTCGGCCATAGCCACAGCGGCGGTGCCGACGGTCGGTCCAAATGCGTTTCAACTCGGCGGTCTCATCGCCCTCCACGATGCCGAAGCGGCGGAACGCACCGCCGGTGACCGGCTGCCCGTCCACCAGACCGATCAGCATGCCGCCGCCCGGTGGTGCGAACTCCTCGGGCGGATGCCCACGCAACCACCTGAGCATGCCCTCCTCGGTGGCCTCATAGCGGGTGGCGTACTCGACGGCGAGTTCGGCGATCAGCGGCTGGGCGAGCTCGTCGTCCTGACCGACGTCGACAAAAACCGGGTGCATCGTCAGTCGAGTACCGGCAGGGGCAGGCCCGGCCGATACGCCTCAAGCGCGCCGATGTCGTCGGGCAGGGTCTGCGGGTCGAGCAGGTACACACCGCCCGCCTCAGCGGCGCCGGCACCCACAATTGCCGCGCCGAACGCCAGTTCCAACTCGTCGTCGTCCTCGTCGAGGACGATCCAGATCCGGGTCACCGGCTCGCGTCCGTCGTCGTCGAATTGGGTGGCCGACGGCGGGTACACCCAGCTGACCAGGTGATCACCGGCATTGTCGGTGTCCAGAATCCAGCCACGGCCGACGATCCACTCGTCGATGGCGCCGACCGCGTCGCCGATCTCATCTGATTCCGTGTCCGCCGCGAGGACGTCCTGCAACGCCGACGCCGGGAGCCAGGCCGCATCGCGGGCGGCCTG
>JBAXUD010000488.1:0-2791 GCA_037129875.1 Mycobacteriaceae bacterium | reverse complement strand
TGGCGCAGCAGATGATTCACGACGCGGGTGTTCCGATCGTGGTCGCGGCGGGGCTGGATGCGACGACACTCGGCACCGACGCGGTAGCCATCGCCAGCGCCATCGGCGCTGCCGATCGGGGCCGCGGGGTGGTGGTGCTGATGGATCTGGGCAGTGCGGTGCTGTCGGCCGAACTGGCGCTGGAACTTCTCGACGACACGCTCCGGGACCGGGTGGTGCTCTGCCCGGGGCCGCTGGTCGAGGGGCTGGTGGTCGCGGCGGTGACCGCTGCGGGCGGGGCCGGCGCCCGCCGGGTCGCCGGCGAGGCGTGCGCCGCGCTGGACGCCAAGATCAGCCAGCTCGGGCTGCCGGGTCGGAACGCGGATGGCGAAAGCGATTGCCGTACGGGGTGTCTCACCGGAACCTTCGTACTGGCAATCCCCGACGGGCTGCACGCCCGCCCGGCCGCCCGGCTGGTCGCCGAGATCGCCCGCCACGCCGCGCGCGCTGAGTTGCGCAACCGTACGAAGGATTCCGCCTGGGTGCCGGCGGACAGCCTCACCGGGCTGATGACCCTCGATGGGCAGCACGGTGACGAGATGGAGATCAAGGTGTGGGGACCCGAGGCCGCCCAGGTGGTCGGTGAGGTTGTAGAACTGGCGGGCAACGACTTTCAATAACCAAGTTGGGTTCCTTCGTCACCCGAGCCACTAGACTCCTTCGATGTGAAGGCTGTCAGCTGCGCGAATGGAATCCTGTCGGTTATCGATATGCCCGCGCCGCGGCCTGCTGCCGGACAGCTGGTGCTCGACGTGCACAGCTGCGGCATCTGCGGATCGGATCTGCACGCCAAGGATCACGCCGACGAGCTCGCGGATGTTGTGAGCGGCATCGGATATCACGACTGCATGCGCCACGACACTCCGACCGTCATGGGGCACGAGTTCTCCGGCGTGGTGGCCGAGTCCGGCGCCAAGACGCCCAAGGGGCTCAAGGCCGGAACCCGGGTGGTGTCCTTCCCCATGGTCCGGGCCAACGGCGGCGTTCAACTCACCGGCTTTTCGCCACTGGCGCCGGGTGCCTACGCCGAGCAGGTCCTGGTGGAGGCGTCGATGACGTTCCCAGTGCCCAATGGCTTGTCGTTGGATGTCGCGGCGTTGACCGAGCCGATGGCGGTGGCACTGCACGCCGTGCGGCGCAGCGAGATAAAGAAGCGCGACACCGCGATCGTGGTGGGGTGCGGGCCGGTCGGCCTTGCCGTGATCTGCCAACTCAAGGCGATGGGCGTCGAGAGGATCGTCGCCAGCGACCTCTCACCGGCTCGCCGCGCGCTGGCTATCCGGTGCGGCGCGTCCATTGTGGTGGACCCGACGGTGGAATCCCCGTACGAGAGAGCGGTCAGCAAGGGGATGATCACTGATTTCTCGCAGTTGGGTGAACTCGCCATCGGGTCGATGGAGAAGCTGCGCAAGCTACCTGGGTGGGGACACGTCTTCCGTGCGGCTGAATCGCTCGGGGCGGCGGGGCCGAAGCGGCCGGTGATCTTCGAAGGGGTGGGTGTTCCCGGGATGATCGACACCGTCATCGGCGCTGCGCCGCTGAATTCGAAGGTGGTCGTCGTCGGCATGTGCATGAGCCCCGACCATTTCCGGCCGTCGATGGCCCTATGCAAAGAGATCGATCTGCGGTTCGTGTTCGGTTACACGCCATTGGAGTTCCGCGACACCCTGCACATGCTCGCCGACGGGAAGCTCGACGCCTCGCCGCTGATCACCGGCAAGGTCGGTCTGGCCGGGGTGGCTGGTGCGTTCGAGGCGCTCGGCGACCCGGAGACGCACGCCAAGATCCTCATCGATCCGCACAGTGCGGCGGAGTTGGTGTAACGCGCTCCCGTCACTTCCGGGAACCACCAATACTTTTGCCCGCCTCCGAGCGACAACGTCACTCAGCTCAGCCGGGACGCGCGAAATGTCTCTGTGAGGTGGGCAAGAGTGTTATTGCTCTCCGGCGAACCGCGGCGTGACCAATATCGAAGGCCGTCGGGCTCAGCTTCCTCTCGCTACCCATTCGTCGTAGTTCACGATTTCCCCGCCGATCGTGGTGGTATCACCATGGCCGGTGTACACCACGGTGTCGGGCGGCAGCGGGCCGAGTTTGTCCTTGATCGACGCCAGAATGGTGGGAAAGTCGGAGAACGACCGCCCGGTGGCACCGGGACCGCCGTGGAAGAGAGTGTCACCGGAGAACACCGCGCCGAGTGCCGGCGCGTAGAGACAGGTCGACCCGGGGGAGTGACCCGGGGTTGCGATGGCACGCAACTCGATGCCACCCGCTTGCAGCACCTGACCGTCCGCCAGAGCCCGGAAAGCCTTGTCGCCGTGGGTGCTTTCCCACAGCATCGTGTCGGCTGGGTTCAGCAGCACGGGCGCGTCCAGGTCGGTGCCGAGTTGCGGTGCGACGGTGATGTGGTCGTTGTGGCCGTGCGTGCACACCACAGCGACGACGTGACGGCCGGCAACCGCGTCCTCGATGGCGCGTGCATCGTGGGCGGCGTCGATGACGATCACCTCGGAATCGTCACCGACGATCCAGATGTTGTTGTCGACTTCCCAACTGCCACCGTCGAGTTCGAAGTTCCCGTGGGTGACAACACGCTGGATCGCACTCATAGTTCTCCGTTCTTCGCGCAAGCGCTCATCACAGTTCTCCGTTCTTCGCGCAAGTGCTCGTCAGAGCACCTCCGTTCTTCGCGCAAGCACTCATCACAGCACCACCACCGAGCGCAGCACCTCGCCGGCGTGCATCTTGTGGA
>JBAXUD010000487.1:0-2828 GCA_037129875.1 Mycobacteriaceae bacterium | reverse complement strand
GGATCGGCTCCCACAACCAGTCGGCAGTGGGGAAATAGGCGGGAGTCTGCGTACTCGTTGGTGTGACCGCGCCCGCGAGCACGGTGACCTCATCTATTTTCAAGGCCTGTATCCCCGGCGCGATGGCAGCCGCGGTACCGATTCCCAGCAGCAGAGCCAGTGCACCGACACGGCCGACATACGTGGCAGCGCTCGACTCCGCCGCGGCAGTGGTCTCGTCACGGTGAACCGGCGAGCTCGTGTGGGGAATTTCGTATGACATCTATGGTCCCCCAACCGTCTGCTGGTCGCCCGCCGCCTGGCTCTGAATCGTCCACCCAACATACGACTACGAGCTACATAAGGGACTGGTTCTGATTTAGATCCTTCGATGCATTTGAGTTAGACTGTTTAAGTAACCGGGGGATTTGAGTGGCGTCACGGCCGCAGATGGGGACTGGAGTCGGTCATGGCTGCTGCACCACAGGTCAAGTACACCAGTGCTGGCGTACCGGACACGACGCCGCTGACGGTGACGTGGGAATTGGTGCACGCCGAACCCGGCGCGCTGGTCTATGCAGTACCCGGGGTTAAGCCGGCGGCAAACCCGAGGGTGCGCCGCACCGCCACCCGCCCGGGCGGGTGGACGCCCAGCGGGACACCCGAGCACACCGCGACGTCCCACCACGGCGAGATCGAACATCCGGTTCTGCATTACGCCGGCTACATAGGCCGGGTCGGCGTACTGGCTGCGGCGCTGGGCGTGGGGGCAGCGGTGGCCGGTACACCGGGCAGGGCCTGGGCCGAGCCCAATGCCGGCGACTCGACCACGTCGTCGGAGCCCTCGACCATGTCGGCGTCGAATGAGACGCCGGCGCCGCAGGCAGGCCTGCGCAATGGGGGCGGCCGCACCACGGCCGCCCGCCAGCACAGCTCGCCGACCTCGGTCCTGCGTGGCTCCGGTGAAGTGCGCACCTCGTCGACCGGTGCGACTGATGCGGCCTCTGCGCGGCGGACCGCTGACTCCCCCCGGCTCCCCGCCGCTGCGGCGCCGGCCCAGAGGGTGCCGACATCCGGTTCGGAATCGCCGCATACCGATTCCTCCGCCTCGGGCACCCCGGCTTCCTTACCGGCCCCGCCCACCGACGAACTGCAGACCACCGGGCCTGCGCCGCGGATCCCCGCAGCACTGCGTGCGACGGACATTCCCACCGGCGAGCCGACGATGAATCCGCGCGCCGCCGACGCGACCACCCCGGCGCCGGCCGCGTCCACCGGAGGTGTGACCAACCGGATCGTCAGCGCGGTCCTGGCCCCGTTCTCCGCGCATACCGCCACCCCGGCCACCCCGGCCAACCAAGCCGCCCAAACCCCCGTCCTGTACGGCTTGTTTGCCTGGCTCCGGCGAACGTTCGACTACCAGACGCCCACCCGGGCCTCCGACCCCACCGGAAACACCCAGGTCGGCAATGCCCGGAGCTCGGGAGCTCCGGCCTCCGCCACGGGCGTCGCGGACCGCACCACCTTCACCGTGGCCGGGGAGTTGCACGCCGCCGATCTCGACCCGGAAACCCTGGTCTACTCCGTGGCCGGCGGCCCCTCGCGGGGCACCGTGACGCTCAACCCCACCACCGGCGCGTTCACCTACACCCCGTTCCAGACCAACCGTCCCCACGCCACGGCCGACCAGCTCCACGACACCTTCATCGTCACCGTCCACGACAGCCACGGCACCGACACAACCGTGCCGGTGTCTGTGGACCTCGACCCCACCGGTGCCGCCCGGGTGACGACCCTGGCCGTGCACCACCCGGGCACCCGAGACACGGTCCACATGTCGGTCATCGTGGCCGATCCCGACACCGAAGCGGCGACCTACCTGGTCGTCCACGATCCTGCCCAGGGCACCCGCACGCAAGCCACCGGCGACTTCAGCACCTATACAGTGACCGCCGAAGCCGCGCCCGCCGCGGCCAGGGTCGCGCGGGTCGCGGCGGCGACAGCCGTGACAACCAGCGATGTGATCCTCGAAGGCGAATCGCTGGTCCTCACCCCCGCCAAGGCCGGCAGCCGGTATTCGGATTCCACCGCGTCCGGTAGACAAGCGCTGCTCATGTCGACCAACGGAACGGCATCCGCGACGGTGTCGCTGCCGGCATCCACCAAGCTGGTCATCCGCGCCAAGGGCGACCAGTACAAAGGTGCACCCGCCATGACCGTTTCGCTCGACGGGAAAGTCATCTCGACGATTTCTGTGTCCTCGACGACCTGGACCGACTTCACCGTCCCGATCACGGCGTCGGCCGGGACGCACACGGTGAGCATCGCGTACGCCAATGAGTTGCGCGCCTCCGCGTCGAAAGACCGGAACCTTCGGATCGACAAGATCACCGTGGTCGCAAGCCCGGTGACACCACCGAGTACGCAGACTCCTGCCTACTTCCCCACCGCCGACTGGCTGTGGAAGCCGATCCCGGCGAACCCGACCCTGGCTTCCAACAGCGCGACCTGGGTCGGCTATCTTTCTGCACCCCAGTCGAAGCACGTCACGGAGCTCTATGAGGAGGGCACGACGCTGATCCCTGCCTCGGCGATCACCACCAGCAGCCCTCGCTACGACGTGAACTTCACCCAAACAGGCGCCTGGGGCAGCGACCCGTTCGGGTCGTACACCGTGCCCATTCCGGTGGGCACGGTCGTGGCCCCGTACACCAGGGGCGATGCGCACCTTGCCGTACAGGACCCGGCCACCGGACAGGTGTTCGGCATCTGGCAGGCGAGGTACAACAGAACCACCAACACCTGGACGGGCTCGTGGGGCGGCATGACCCCGATCAACGGCAACGGCA
>JBAXUD010000486.1:0-2832 GCA_037129875.1 Mycobacteriaceae bacterium | reverse complement strand
TCGCCGGACAGATGTTCGTCGCGGCGTTCAATCTGCACGACTACCCGGTGGCGGCAAGTGACATCCTGCACGTCGGAAAGGCCGCCTTCGACGCCGCGCTGGCTACCGTCAACGTCGGCAAAGTCAACCTCGGCTGGGCCAGCATCGGCATCAGCGAGCACGCGTTCTACGAGGCCGTCACCCACGCCAACAACCGCATCCTTTACGGCAACCGCGTCACCGATTTCCCGCATGTGCGGCGCATGCTCGCCGACGCCTATGCGCGACTGGTGGCCATGAAGATCTTCGCCGCCCGCTCGACCGACTACTTCCGCAGCGCCAGCGAGGACGACCGTCGTTTCCTGCTGTTCAACCCGATCACCAAGGCCAAAGTCACCAGCGAAGGCGAGCGGGTGATCGACCTGCTGTGGGACGTCATCGCCGCACGCGGATTCGAACGCGACACCTACTTCAGCCGGGCCGCCTCCGACATCCGCGCGCTGCCCAAGTTGGAGGGCACCGTTCACGTCAACATCGCGCTGGTGCTCAAGTTCATGCCGCGCTACCTCGGCGCAGCCCACGGTGCCGCCCAGGACTACCCGGAGGTCCCGGTGCGCCAGGACGCCGCCGACGACACCTATCTGTTCCATCAGGGGCCGGCTAAAGGTCTGGGCTCCATCGGTTTCAGCGACTGGCGGCCCGCCTTCGACCGGTTCGCGCACCTGCCGAACGTCGCGCTGTTCCGCGAGCAGATCGATGCCTTCACGCAGATGGTGCTCACCGCGCCGCCGACAGAGGCCCAGCAGAAGGATCTGGACTACCTGCAGGTGCTCGGGCAGCTGTTCACCCAGATCGTCTACGCCCAGCTGATCCTCGAATCCGCCGCACTCGCGATCGATCACGGTCAGACCCGGTCGGGTTCGGTCAGCGATCTGTCCGATCTCACCGAGGCTCACGTCGACCGGATGGTGGCGGTGTTCGTCGGCGATATGGCCGCGCGGGCAGTCGAACTGCACGGCCAGGCCTCGGCCACCGATGCGCAGAGCAGCGCAGCACTGGCACTGGTGCGCAAGCCGGTGATCGCCCCGACTGCCGAGGACGCGTTCGTCTCAGAGGTGCTGTCCTACAGCGGCGCCTACGAGATGAAGTCCTGACAGTCGAACCGGCGTTGACGATTGAGCCGTGACCGCAACGCTTGTCGCGAAGAATCTGGCCGGCGGATTCGCCCACCGCACCCTCTTCGAGGGTCTTGACGCGACCGTGGCGCCGGGCGACGTGATCGGCGTTGTGGGCGCCAATGGCGCCGGCAAGAGCACGTTGCTGCGGATCTTGGCAGGCAACCTGCAACCACTCGAGGGCACGGTGAACATCGCTCCCGCCGACGCTTTTGTGGGTTGGCTGCCGCAGGAGCATCAGCGCGTTACAGGGGAGACCGTCGCGGCCTACATCGCCCGCCGCACCGGGTGCACCTGCGCCACTCAGGCCATGGAAGCAGCAGCCGAGGCCCTGGCAGACCCGGACTCGGGTTCTGCGGAGGCCGATCCGGCCGATGTCTACGCTGCGGCGTTCGATCACTGGCTTGCCACCGGAGCGGCGGACCTTGACGAACGGCTGCCGGGAGTTCTGGCCGACCTCGGGCTGAATTCGGATGCGGTGCAACCGGACTCGACCCCGATGACGGCCCTGTCCGGCGGACAGGCCGCGCGGGTCGGACTGGCCGCACTGATGCTGTCGCGGTTCGATATCGTCCTGCTCGACGAGCCGACCAACGATCTCGACCTTGACGGCCTGGCCCGACTGGAGGACTTCGTCCGCGATCTGCGGGGTGGCGTGGTGCTGGTGAGCCACGACCGGGAGTTCCTGGCCCGCACCGTCACCCGCGTGTTGGAACTGGACCTGGCGCAGAACACCACGACGGTCTTCGGCGGCGGGTACGACAGCTATCTGGAGGAGCGTGCGGTCAGCCGCCGGCACCGGCGCGAACAGTACGAGGAGTTCGCCGATAAGAAGGCCGACCTGGTGGCACGCGCACGCACACAGCGGGAGTGGTCGAGCCAGGGTGTGCGCAATGCGATCCGCAAAGCCCCGGACAACGACAAGATCCGCCGGCGCGCGGCCGCCGAATCCAGCGAGAAGCAGGCGCAGAAGGTGCGCCAGATGGAGAGCCGGATCGCCCGCCTCGAGGAGGTGGCCGAACCCCGCAAGGAGTGGGCGCTGCAGTTCACCATCGGCGCCGCGCCACGCTCGAGTGCGGTCGTCGCGACACTGGACAATGCCGTTGTGCGGCAAGGGGATTTCGTTCTCGGACCGGTGTCGCTGCAAATCGATGCCGGCGAGCGAATCGGCATCACCGGACCCAACGGCGCTGGAAAATCCACGCTCCTGCGGTTGCTGCTCGGTCGTCGGCTCCCTGACGAGGGCCGCACGAGTCTGGGCGCCAACGTCGCGATTGGCGAGATCGACCAGGCCCGCGCCGACTTCTCCGGGCCCGGGCGGCTGATCGACCGTTTCGAGCAACGGGTGCCGGCGTGGACGACCGCCGACGTGCGAACCCTGCTCGCGAAGTTCGGTCTGCGAGCAGACCATGTCGAACGCTCGGTGGAAGAACTCTCCCCGGGGGAGCGCACTCGCGCCGGCCTGGCGCTCCTGCAGGCCTGCGGCACTAATGTGCTGGTGCTCGACGAGCCGACCAACCACCTGGATCTGCCCGCCATCGAGCAACTCGAGGAGGCGCTGGAGAGCTATGAGGGCGCGCTGCTGCTGGTGACCCACGATCGCCGGATGCTGCAGAACGTCCGGCTGGATCGTTCCTGGGTCGTCGAGCGGGGGCGGGTCGCGGAGCTGTAGCCGTGG
>JBAXUD010000485.1:0-2837 GCA_037129875.1 Mycobacteriaceae bacterium | reverse complement strand
CGGCATCGCCGCCACGGGCCATGAGCAGCGGTGAGATCACCGGCGGCACCGCGCCGCCCACGATTGCACCGAGGTTGTTGGCCATCGCCGCCCCGGTGTAGCGGTTGCGTACCGCGAAGACAGTCGGATCAGCGCGGTCAGCGGCGAACTCACCAGACCGACGATCGCATACGTCACCAGGACGGCGACGCCGAAGAACACCGGGTCGCCGGTCTGGATCAACGGCAGCATCGCCAGCGACCACGGCACCGCGATCCCGTAGCCGACGGCAGCGATCGTCCGGCGCCCAAAGCGATCCACAAGGAAGCCGGAGGTCGCAATGCCGGCCATGAGGCACAAACCGCCCACCGCGCTGATCGCGAAGATGAAGATGTCGTGCTCGGCGAAATGGGTAGGTGCGTCTCGGCGTAACCCGTCAGGAAGGTACTGGCCTCACACAGCATCATGATGGCACCGACCACCGCCCCGGCCGCCAACAGCCAGTGCGGAGTCTGCCGCCGCAGCAGGTCGGCGCTCATCGGGAACGGCACCCGCCATCCCCAGCTGAGGAACGCCGATTTCAGGCCTCCGAAGACGCTGCGCGACAACAGGAGTACCAGGTTCGCCAGCACCACCGCCGTACCGATGCCCAGCTGCATGATCATGCAGCAGCGTCCGCGCAGGTTTCGCGGCGAGTCTTCCGCATACAGCAGCGCGGCCCCGGCCCATTCGCCCCACACAGCAAAACCCTGCAGCAGCCGCAGGGTGACAGGGTGACGCATGCCTTCCTCGGCTATTTCGGTGTCGTTCCGGCAGCCACCGAAGCAGCCGAGTTGGGCTACGCCGCCTTGCGGACGGCCTTGCACCAATAACGAAGGGACCCGGTCGGAGCCAGTTTTTGCACACCTCTGAAAACGGAACCCGTACTAAACGCTGCTCGGCTGCGCGATCCGCAAGAGCGTGCCCGGAAGATAGTTCAACCGGTAGAGGCCGCGGGCGGTATCTGGCCCCTGGCCAAGCGCGACAACCGAGCCGGCGTCCATGTCGTAGTTCTTCGGGTCACCGCATGAGGTGAACGTGGAGTTGCACGTCAACAGCTTGACCCATTTCTGCACCTCGTCGGCGATGAACACCTTGGTTCCCTCGTGTATGACCACCGCCGTCAGGGCCGAGCCGTTGCCACGGGGATATGTGTAGATCGGGTCGATCAGACCCGCGCAGTTGCTCGTACAGAGGCCCTCGGCGCCCGGCCAGCCATAGTTACCGCCGGCGGTCACGAGGTTGAGTTCCTCGAACGCCTTGTCGCCCACGTCGCCGACCAACAGCTGGCCTGTCGGGGTGAACGTCATCCGGTACGGATTGCGCAACCCATAGGCGTAGATCTGTGGCAGCGCGCCCTCCGGCAACACCGGATTGTCCGAGGGCGTGCTGCCGTCGGGATTGATCCGCAGGATCTTCCCGTGAATAGTCGTCAGGTCCTGCGCGGTGGCCCCAGTCCCGTTGTCGCCCTTCCCCCAATAGATCTTGCCGTCGGGGCCGAAGGCGAGAGCGCCGCCGCGGTGACTGTTCGATACCGTATCGGGCGTTTCCAGCAGTACCTTCTCCGAGCCCGGTGCGGCAGTATCGCCGATCACGGTGAAGCGCGACAACCTGTCTTTGATCTCCGACGTGGTGTACGCAACGTAGATATAACCGTTGGTGGCGAACTGCGGATCGACAGCCAGCCCGCTCACCCCCCGCTCAAAAAGTGTGTTGACCGACAAAGTGATCAGTGGCTCGGGGAGGACGGTGCCGTCGGTCTTGATGACCTTGATCGGGCCGTTCTTCTCGGCCACGAGGATCCGTCCGTCTGGGAGAAACCGGAAGTCCACGGGCAGGGTCAGGCCCGAGGCGACGACGGTGCGCTCGTCCCCGATGAATACCGTCTCAGTCTTCTTGTGTCCGCTCGTGCCGAGCAGCCCGAAGGTCAACAGGTTGATCAAGCCGGGGAAGCCGTGGATGTGAAATCCGTTGGCGGCGTCGCTGACGGTGACGTCGAACATGTCCCGCCCGGCGTAGTTCGGTCCCGGGGTGTAGTCGAACGTGCCGTCTGGATTGATCACGACAGTCCCTGAGGAGGGTTTGGTGGCGGTGTATGTCAGATTCGGCGAGTCGGCGTCGGAGGGGTGCAGGTTGCCCTCGATGTGGCCGTTCACGGCTTGGTTCTCAGCCGAGTCGTAGGCCAGGGTCGGCGTCTGGTTGTTGAACAACGGGTTCGGTGCTGCCTGCGCCGCCGCAACAGAGCTCTTGGTCGGAGTCGGGGCGGCAGCGTCGGCCGGGGCGCTGTTCGTCGTTGCAGCAGCGACAGCCTCTGGAGTGGGAACCTCAATCGACGTGCGTACCGGGCGACGATGCGGCTGAGCCGGCGCCAGTGCGGCCGCTGATTGAACCTCTGGCTTGGCATCCGACTCAGACTTTGCCCTGAATTTCGCCCTTGCCTTTGACTCCGTGCCGGTGTCAGCGCCGTGCGATGACGACGAGGAGGGACCTGCAGCCTGGCTGTCCGTGCCGCTTGCGCCGGAACCGCGCGCGTCCGCCTGCGCCACACCGGCCCCGGCCAGCACGGCGGCACCGATTCCCAGGGCGCATGCCAACCCGCCGACCCGCCCGACATAGCCGGAATAGCCGCTCGCCAGATCTCCCATGTCGCTCCTCCCGTGCTCGACACCGTAGCGCCCGCCTTGGGCTGTGTCACGGCATGCAACTGTGTCACATGCCGTCCAGATGCAACCTAGTGTCCGGAATTTGCCGCGCCGACCGGCCGGTTTTTGTGAGTGATGGACGGTCGCCGCCGGGAAGGCAGCTGCGGATCATGCAGG
>JBAXUD010000484.1:0-2844 GCA_037129875.1 Mycobacteriaceae bacterium | reverse complement strand
TTCGACGGATTGCGGGAGAAGATGCTGGCGCGGCTGCACCAGCTGTATCCCGAGACGGCGCGCGCCGGGATCGTTGCCGAGCGCATCCTGTTCAAGCAGGACTGCCCGCTCTTCGCGCCCGGCGCCTTCGCCGGCCGCCCCACGGTCAATACACCGGTCGACGGGCTGAAGCTCGCCGGCGACGGAATCCGGATCGACCTGCCGGTAGCCTTGATGGAAAGGGCCGCCACCACCGGTTGGTCGGCGGCCAACGGGTTGCTGTCGGGCTGGGGCGTCAGGGGACACACGTTGCACACGGTGCCGGTGCAGGGCCGCTCGCCAATGCTCCAGCGATTGGCGGAGAAGGGCGCGTCCTGATGGACCTGTGGAGTCGGCTGGCCGAGCGGGTGCCGAAAGACAATCCGGTGCAAGTCATTCCGAAGCCGGACTGGGCGCACCAGAAGCCCACATACCAGCAGGCCGAGCCGGCGATCATCGATTCCGCCCTGCAGCGGGCGATGCGCCGGCCGAGCGGCAATTGGTTCGTCTTCGGGGCCAGCTCAGATGTCCGGGCCGATCGCCCGTTCGGGACGAAGGTCGCGGGGCTGCAGATCGTCGCATGGCGTGGTCAGGGCGGCGCCCTGCACGTCGGTCCGGGAGCGTGCCCGCACCTCGGAGCGGACCTGGCCACCGGCAAGGTGGACTGCGGGGGACTGATCTGCCCCTGGCATGGCCTTCGGCTGGAAGGCGGCCGCGAATTCGGCTGGAAGCCGCTGCCCGCTCATGACGACGGGGTGCTGGTGTGGGTCCGGCTGGACACGGTGGGCGGCGAGGAACCCCTGGACGCCCCGGTGCTGCCCGCGCGTCCCAGCGGCCCCCGACTGGCCGCCGTCACCCGGCTCGAAGGCATCTGCGAGCCGCGCGACGTCATCTCCAACCGGCTGGACCCCTGGCACGGCGCGTGGTTCCATCCCTACTCGTTCGCGAAACTCGACGTGCTCAGCACGCCACCGGTCGACGCCGACGAAGACGCGGACGCGTTCCAGGTGGCGGTGACCTTCCGGATGGGACGGCTGGGCGTGCCGGTGATCGCCGAGTTCACCGCCCCCGAGCCGCGCACCATCGTCATGCGGGTCGTCGACGGCGAGGGTGCGGGCAGCTTGGTGGAGACGCACGCCACGCCGATCGGCCACGGCGCCGACGGCCGGCCCCGCACCGCCGTCATCGAGGCGATGATCGCGCAGTCCGACCGCACCGGTTTCCGGTACTCGCTGCGCGGAGCCCGGCTGATCCAGCCGGTGATGAGACTCGTCGCCAACCGGCTCTGGCGTGACGATCTGGAGTACGCCGAGCGGCGATATGCGCTGCGCGCGAACGGTACTCACTGATATGCCGGTCCAGCTATGACAAAGCGCGTCGTCGTCTACGGAACCGGCTTCGTCGGGAAGATGATCATCCCCGAGGTGCTCAAGCACCCGGAGTTCGAGCTTGTCGGGGTCGGCGTCAGCAACCCGGCCAAGGTGGGTCGCGACATCGGCGAGATCTGCGGTTTACCGGAATCGGTCGGTATGGCCGCGACCGACGACATCGACGCGCTGATCGCGTTGGCGCCCGACGCCCTGGTGCACTACGGGCCCACCGCCGCTCACGCCGATGCGAACATCGATCTGATCAGCCGGTTCCTGCGGGCCGGGATCGACGTGTGCTCCACGGCGATGACGCCGTGGGTGTGGCCGAAGATGCACCTGAACCCGCCGAACTGGATTGCGCCGATCACCGATGCCTGCGAGGCGGGCGGGTCGTCGTGCTTCACCACCGGCATCGACCCCGGTTTCGCCAACGACCTGTTCCCGATGACGCTGATGGGCCTGTGCTCCGAGGTGCGCCGGGTGCGAGCCTCGGAATTGCTGGACTACACCAACTACGAGGGTGCCTACGAGTTCGAGATGGGCATCGGCCGCGAACCGGAGTACAAGCCGCTGCTGGAGAACTCCGACATCCTGGTCTTCGCCTGGGGTGCGACGGTTCCGATGATCGCCTACGCGGCCGGCATCGAACTCGACGCGATCACCACAACCTGGGACAAGTGGGTGACGCCGACCGCGCGCGAGACCGTCAAGGGCGTCATCGAGCCCGGCCGCGTGGCCGCCGTGCGGTTCACCATCAACGGTGTCTACAACGGCGAGACCCGCATCCAGCTGGAGCACGTCAACCGGATCGGCCGCGACGCCGCACCGGACTGGCCCTCGGGTGACCAGGACGACGTGTACCGGGTGGACGTCGAGGGCACGCCGAGCATCTTCCAGGAGACGGCGTTCCGGTTCACCGACGGTTCGGGCCGCGACGCCGCGACCGCCGGCTGCCTGGCCACGGGCCTGCGGGCGCTCAATGCCGTGCCGAGCGTCAATGACCTGCCGCCGGGCTGGGTGACCCCACTCGACCTGCCGCTCATCCCGGGCCGCGGCACCATCCGCTGATGGAGGCGCAGCCCGGCGCGTCCGCGGAACAGCACGCCGACATCCTGATCATCACCGGACTGGCCATGGAGCTGGAGTGGTTCAGCAGGACCATCGGTGTGGACTTTGATCGGGTGCCCCGCCAGGGCACGTCATATCTGCGGGGTGTCAAGCGTGTCGGTGATCGCGAGATCTCGATTGTTGCCGTGCGACAGCTCGGCAAGGGCCTGACGTCGGCTGCGGTCACGACCACCAAGGCCATTTGCCTGTGGCAGCCCTCGGTGGTCGTAATGACCGGAATCTGCGCGGGGGTGCAACATTCGGTCCAATTGGGTGACCTGGTGGTGGCCAGCCAGTGTTTCGAGCACGCCAGTGGACAACTGGTGGACGGCGAAATCATCCCGCTGCA
>JBAXUD010000483.1:0-2845 GCA_037129875.1 Mycobacteriaceae bacterium | reverse complement strand
GTCCGATCCGAATAGCCGTGCTGGCGCCGATCGCGTGGAGGACACCACCTCGTCACTATGGGCCATGGGAGCAGTTCGCGTCGTTGCTCACCGAGGGCCTGGTTGCGGCCGGCCATCACGTCACGCTGTTCGCCACCGCGGACTCGATCACCACGGCTAGCCTGCACGCAACCGTGCGGTGTGGCTGGTCGGAGGATGAGACGATCGACGCCAAGGTCGCAGAGTGCCTACATATCGCCTCGGTGTTCGAGCGGGCTGGCGACTTCGACATCATCCACAACGGGTTCGACTTCCTGCCGCTCACGTACAGCGATCTCGTGACTACCCCGGTCGTGACCACGATCCACGGGTTCTCGTCCGATCGGATCGTCCCGGTCTACGAGCGCTACGACAACACCACCGCGTACGTGTCGATCAGTGACGCCGATCGGCACCCGAATCTGCACTACGCCGCCACCATTCATCACGGCATCGCTATCGACGAGTTCGCGGTCCACCCGAGCCCCGGCCAGCATTTGTTGTTCTTTGGTCGGATCCACCCCGATAAAGGCACTGCTCAGGCCATCGAGGTCGCCCGACGTTGTGGCCGGCGGCTCGATATCGCCGGGATCATCCAGGACGAGGACTACTTCCACAACGAAGTCGCGCCGTTTGTCGACGGCGTGCAGGTGCGCTACCTCGGCACCGTCGACGCCGCACTGCGCGCCGAGGTGCTGGGCGGTGCGCACGCCCTGCTGCACCTGATCGACTTCGACGAGCCGTTCGGCTACAGCGTGGTCGAGGCGATGGCCTGCGGCACGCCCGTCGTCGCCAACTCGAGAGGCTCGATGGGCGAGTTGATCACCCACGGCGTCACCGGATATCTGGTCAACGACATCGATTCGGCGGTGGCCGCGGTCGCGGCCGCCGGCAACCTGGACCGGCGCACGATCGCCGAGCACGCCGCCGAACGGTTCGGGGTCGCCACCATGATCGACAAGTACGTCCGGGTGTACCGCGACGTCATCTCCCATCGGAAATGAGGTCGCCGCCGCGATGACACCCACAGCCGGTCGACGGGATACGGATTGGTGGAAGTCCGCTGTCGTCTACCAGATCTACCCTCGCAGCTTCGCCGACTCGGGCGGCGACGGGTTCGGCGATCTGGGTGGCATCATCGAGCGGCTTGACCATCTGCAGGCGCTCGGCGTCGACGTGGTCTGGTTGTCACCGATCTACCGGTCACCACAGGCCGACAACGGCTACGACGTCAGTGACTACCGCGATATCGATCCGATGTTCGGCACCCTGACCGACTTCGACACCCTGCTGGCGAAGGTGCACGAACTCGGCATGAAGCTGATGATGGACCTGGTGGTCAACCACACCTCCGACGAGCACCCATGGTTCGTGGAGTCGCGGTCATCGCGCGAGCACCCGAAGCGGGACTGGTACATCTGGCGCGACGCCGCCGGCGGCGCCGAACCGAACAACTGGGGCTCGTTCTTCGGCGGATCGGCCTGGGAGTGGGAACCCGCGACCGGCCAGTACTACCTGCACCTGTTCGACCGTAAGCAACCGGACCTGAACTGGGAAAACCCGCAGGTACGCAAGGCCGTGCACGACATCATGCGCTGGTGGCTCGACCGCGGTGTCGACGGCTTCCGGATGGACGTCATCAACTTCATCGCCAAGGCCGACGGGCTTCCCGACACCCCGGCAGTCCCGGGGCAGCGGTTCGCCATCGCCTTCGACGGGTTCGCCCACGGACCGCGCGTGCATGACTACCTCGCCGAGATGACCCGCGAGGTCTTCGCCGACCGCGACGGCGCGTTCCTCACGGTCGGCGAGATGCCGGGGGTGACGCCCGCCGAGGCGCGGCACTACACCGATCCGGCGCGCGGCGAGGTGAACATGGTCTTCCAGTTCGAGCACGTGTCCGTCGATCACAGTCCGACGAACAAGTTCGACTACCTCGGTCTGGACCGGCTTGTCCTGAAGAACGCGCTCTATCGGTGGCAGGAGGCGTTGGCGGAAACCGGGTGGAACAGCCTGTACTGGGGCAACCATGACCAGCCTCGGGTGGTGTCCCGGTTCGGCGACGACGACCCGGATTACTGGGCCGCGTCGGCGAAGGCGCTCGGGACCGTGCTGCACGGCATGCGGGGCACCCCGTACGTCTATCAAGGCGAGGAACTCGCAATGACGAACTACCCGTTCCGGATCCCGCAGGACCACCAGGACCTCGAGGCCGTGAACTACTTCCAGCATGTCCTCGAGCTCGGCGGCGACGAGGGTGCGGCGCTGGCCGGTCTTGCCAAGATCAGCCGCGATAACGCCCGCACACCAATGCAATGGGACGCCGGACCCAACGCGGGATTCACCGCCGGTGTTCCCTGGCTACCGGTCAACCCCAACTACACCTGGCTCAACGCCGCAGCCCAGATCGAGGCACCAGATTCGGTTTTCGCGCACTATCGAGCCCTGATTCGCCTTCGCCACGAATTGCCTGTTCTGGTGGATGGTGACTTCACGCCGCTGCTGGCGCAGGACCCGCAGATTTGGGCGTACACCAGAACCACCCCGCACCGCAGACTCCTCGTGATCGCCAACTGCGGACGCGATCCCCGAGTCGTCGACATCGGCCCAGAATGGACCACTGCCGATCTGCTGCTCGCCAACCTGCCCGATACCCCGACCACGTCGGGTTCACCACGGCTTCAATTGGCCGGGTGGGATGCACGCATCTACTCCGCAGACGCCAGGAAATGAAACGCTAAGTGAGACAAACCCAGATGAAACGGCGTGAGACAACCGAAAGAAGCGCTGGTCAGAAGACCCTGATATGAAACGGAAGTTGGGAACC
>JBAXUD010000482.1:0-2851 GCA_037129875.1 Mycobacteriaceae bacterium | reverse complement strand
ACGCACCGGCGGTGCGCGAGCTGATCCAGAGCGTCGGCGCCACCGGCTTCACCAGTCTGTCCGGGGTGTCCGGCCTCGGGCATAACGGCTACCACCAGGGCCGGTTGCTGTTCAACCAGCAGGCCACCCTCGAGCTGCTGATCACCGTTGTCCCCGAGGAAAAGGCGGAGGCGCTTCTGGCGGGCCTGCGCCCACTGCTCGACGCGTCATCCGGCGTGATGTTCGTGACGGAAACGTTCGTCAGCCGTCCCGAGTACTTCAGCTGACATCAATCAAGCAAAGGAAAGGAACACCGAGATGTCCACTACTGCACCATCCGATCCCCTGATCGCCTGGCAACGCCTGCGCGCCGGCAACGAGAAGTTCTTCCTGCCGGTCAGCGGCCACCGGGAGGCACCACTGGACGAACGGCCCACGGCTGCGGTATTCCGTTGCGCGGACACCGGTTTGGCCAGCGAGATGGTTTTCGGCCAGAGCTGGGGCTCGCTGATCGACGTCAGCACCTGGGGGCATGTGATCGACAACGGTGTGCTGGGCTCCCTGGAGTACGCGGTCGACACCCTGGAGGTGCCGCTGGTCGTGGTGCTCGGTCACCAGGACTGCCACGCGATGCGCACCGCCATGCGGGCGTGGACCGACGCGGTGATCCCCGAGGGTGCGGCCCGCACGATGGTCGAACACGCGATCGGATCGATCGTGCGCCGCGGTGCGGCCGCCGACTCGGTGCAGACCGTGACGGCGGCTCACGTGGCCGAAACCGGTCTGGCGCTGCTGCAGCGCTCTCCGGTGATCGCCCGCCGGGTGGACGCGGGCAACTGCGCGATCGTCTGCGCCACAACCGATTCCGCGGACGGGCGGATCACCGTTCAAGCCACGATTGGCGCGGTGGGCGAAGTTGACGGCACTCTGCTGGAGTGCGTGTGACCTCAGCCCGCCGGCGCCGGCGGTGCGCCGGCCGGGCCCGCGGTTGACTCGGCCGCCAGCGGTGGGGCCGGGGCCGTCTCCTGCGGAGGTGGCGGCGTTGCGGGCGCAACACCGGCCGACGGCGGGGGCGGCCCCTGCGCTGCGGCCGGCGGTCCAGCGGGCACCTGCGCCTCCGCGGCGCCGATGCGGCTCAGCTTGAACGGAATCGACAAGCTGGCGGACTTGGTGCCGCAGGCCCCGTTGGTGATGAGGCTCGCGCTGCCCGACAGGCTGCTGCCGTCCCAGGAATAGGTGTTCATGCCGGGCGCCGGCGGGCCGTCTTGGCACAGGATGGCGTCGGGTTGCTGGACGACGAGGATCAGCGACCCGACCGACCAGTGCGCATCGCCGCTCCAGGGCGCGCGCTTGGAGTTGCCGGTTTCGGAGACCCGCACGCACCCCGGTGCGTTGTCGGCGCACGGCGTCAGCGTCCAGGTGGCGTTCTCGCCGTCCTCGGCTGCAAAGGCGTAGGTGCCGAAAACGTCGGAATCCGCGGCAGCGGTCGCGGCCCACGCCAGGCCGCCGACGGCCAGCGCACAGGCGGCGGCTACCCGGATGAGTGTCATGGTGCTCCTCGTGAGCGGCTGGTTCGGAATGTGGTCGGTGGGCGATGTTACCTGCGAGGAATAAGCCGAGGCAGCGTAGGCACGGTCAGCAGTGCGCCGGCGGTTGCTCCCAGTACGTCTGCCATCCAGTCGTCGACATCACCGCCGGTCCGGCCCGGGGTCAGTGTCTGGAGCGCTTCGTCGAGGACACCGAAGGCCGCGATCAGAATGACGGCGAGGACCACTATCCGGACAGCGGGTGTGCGCGGGCGGGACGTTCGCAGCGCAGAGGCCGCCAGCCACCCGCCGACCGCGTAGGCCACGAAGTGATTGACCTTGTCCCAGAGGAGAAATGCGGCTTCGGGGAGTTCCTGTGGGCCAAGTGACGACAACCACAGAATGACGCAGGCCCAGCAGACCAGGGCGGCCCAGAGGAGCCAGGACATGGTGCGACGACTCATCACACTCGGTTACTCGTCGGAGTGCGGCTCGGTGGAAGGCGGCACTGCGGTTGCCCTTCGTCGCTGTGTCCGGCGGAACTGCCTGGTGGCTTGGAAAGCCACGATCCCGAGGGCGAGCACCGTCAGGAAGTCGCCGGTCGTGATTCCGTTGCTGTCGTCGAGGACGTGAACCACGCGGCCGCCCAGCGGCTTATCGACGAATGGCCAGATGACGGCGAACGTCACCACCGAGAGCATCGAAGCCACATTGGGCCGGGCCAGACACCATGCAAGTGATGCGAAGAGAGCATTCAATGCCACCACCGCCCGGAAAAGTTCGTGTGGATCGAGCACCGACGCTCCTCTTGACAGATCTGGCTTTCGGAATCCCCGTCAAGGTACCTGGCCCGCTGTCGAACTCAGCGGGCCCCGTCCGACATCTGTCCAGGACGCAGGCGGGTCTCGATCATGCCCTGACGAGCCGCTCCAGTTCGGCAGCGTCATCTCCAGCGAGCATTCCCGTCAGCAGCAGCATCAGTCCCTCATCGGCTCGCAGCGCGTCGAACGGGTAAGTCTCGTCCGGGGTTCCGCAGGACTCCCGGTTCCACGCGTTGAGATAGAGCATCACCAGTCGGCGATCGGGGTCGACCTCGATCTGGTGGTCGGTGTAGGGCACGGTGAACGAAGCCACAGAACAAGGCTATCCGCGGTATTCGGATCGGGTACCGCGTGATGTGCAGAAACCCGCCACGGCCGCACCACCAGGGGTGCAGCCGTGCTGCTCAGGGCTTACACGTCGTAGTAGAGCGCGAATTCGTACGGGTGAGGACGGATCTGGATCGGCAGGATCTCGTTCTCCCGCTTGTAGGAGATGTAGGTCTCGATCAGATCCGAGGTGAACAC
>JBAXUD010000481.1:0-2859 GCA_037129875.1 Mycobacteriaceae bacterium | reverse complement strand
GTGAACCAGAAGCTGGAGAACACGTCGAACATCTGCAGCCGGTCCAGCCACGGCCCGATGACCGGATGGTCGATGAGGTACTGCTGCACTTTGGACTCGTTGAGGCTGCGCTGCGGTAGCAGAGCGCCGGGTACCGCACCCAGGGCCAACAGGAACAGCAGCACCAGTGCGGTGCCCATCGAGGTCAGCGCGCGCCAGGGCCGGCGGGCCCTGCCGGCAAGAAGCCCCATCCCGGAGATCCGACTGCGCCGATGCTCCGTCGTCACAGCGGAAGCCTGACGTCACTGACGAAGGCGTCGCGCACCCACGACACGAAGTCGTTCCACACACCGGTGACCAGAGCCACCCCGACGGCGATCAGCAGCACACCGCCGAACACCTGGATGGCCCGGCTGTGGCGGCGCAGCCAACCGAAAGCGTTGACCGCCCAGCCGGATCCGAGAGCCAGCAGAACGAACGGGATGCCGAGACCCATGCAGTAGGCGATCACCAGGACCACGCCGCGGGCCACGCTCGCCCCGTCGGTGGCCGATGCCACGGCGATCACCCCGGTCAGCGTCGGTCCCAGACACGGTGTCCAGCCCAGCCCGAAGACCGCGCCGAGCAGCGGCGCGCCGGCCAGTCCGGCGAGCTGGCGCGGGGTGAAACGGGCCTGGCGCTGCAGCGCCGGGATGAAGCCGATGAACACCAGCCCCATGATGATGGTCAGAACACCGCCGATGCGTTGCAGCAGAACCTGATTGGCAATCAGGGTGGTCGTCATTCCCAGTACGGCCACGGTGCCCAGCACGAAAACGACGGTGAATCCGGCGACGAAGAGCAACGCCGATCCGGCCACCCGCCAACGCGAGGCGGCAGGCTGGGCCGCATCGGAGTCCGGGGCGCCGGCGACAGCGGCGAGGTAGGAGAGGTAACCCGGGACGAGCGGCACGACGCACGGCGAGGCGAACGACACCAGCCCGGCAAGTACGCACAGGCCCAGCGCCGCCAGCAGCGGCCCCGCTGCCGCGGTCTCGGTGAGACCAGTCATGCCCGTCTCGGCGAGACCAGTCATGCCCGTCTCGGTTATTCCGGTCACGACAGTCTCGGCGGCGGTTCGGCAGCCAGCCGTTGCACCACCGGAAGCAGATCCTCGGCGAGCAGTTCACGCAGGAATACCGCGGCCACCCGGTGCTCGCGGTCGAGCACCACCGTCGACGGGATCACGGTGGTGGGGTACTTACCGCCGAAGGCGATCATGGTGCGCATGGCCGGGTCCCAGATGGAGGGGTAGCTCACCTTGCGGTCGGTGACGAAATCGCGGGGCGCGTCGATGTCGTTGTCGCGCACATCAATTCCCAGGAAGGCGACCCCGTCACCGTGGGTTTTGTCGTACACCTTCTGCAATTGGGCGATCTCCGCCCGGCACGGCCCGCACCACTGTCCCCAGATGTTGATCACCACCACCTGGCCGGCGAAGTCGTCGAGGGAGATGGTGCGAGACGGATCCACCAGGTTCGGTCCGGACAGCGGCCCGGGCCTGCCGCGGGTGGCCGGCGGGTCGTAGAAGATATCGGTCTTGCCGCCGGGGGCGACGAACTCGAAGGTGCCGCCCTGAGCGACGGCGTCGTCGCCGGTGGAACATCCGGCCACGAACGCCGCCACCACCAGCACGACTGCCAGGAGCCTTTTCACCGTCCGGCGAGCTCCGCGTATCCCCAGCCGACGTAGGCGTCGTCGTCGAAGTAGAACGACGTGACCGACGCGAGGTTGCACATCCGCTTGGTCGGGAAGTGATGCAGCGGGTCGGAGTTCATCGACCGCCGCAGTGTTTCCACCGGCAACTGATGACTGACGCACACCCCCTCGTGGCCGCTGGCCCTGACGCGGGCCCTGCCCAGTGCGCCGGTCATCCGCTCGGCGATCTGCTCGTAAGGCTCGCCCCAGGACGGGGAACGCGGATTGCGCAGATGCCACCAGTTGCGCGGATCGCGCAGCGCGCCGTCGCCAGGTGAGACCCGGTGGCCCTGAAAGACGTTGTGCGACTCGATGAGTGCATCGTCGACCTCGATGGGCAGCCCGTGCTTGCCCGCGATCGGCGTGGCCGTCTCCTGGGCACGCTCCAGTGGAGAGGCGACGACGTAGATGATGTCGCGCTTGGCCAGCCACTCGGCTACCGCCTCCGCCTGGGCCCGACCGCGCTCAGAGAGGTGGTAGTCCGGCAGGCGGCCGTAGAGGATGCCCTCAGGGTTGTGCACCTCGCCGTGGCGCATGACGTGGACGATGGTTCTGGTCATGTCGACGCTCCCGGGTTGCGGGCCTCGGCCGCGGCCCGTGCGGCACCCGGCAGCGCATCGGCGATCCGGTCGAAGGCGGCGTCGTCGAGAGCGGCTGAGACGAACCAGGTTTCGAAGGCACTCGGCGGGGCGTAGACGCCGGCGTCCAGCAGTGCGTGGAAGAAAGGCGGAAACCGCCAGGTGTCACTGGCACGCGCCGCGGCGAAGTCGGTCACCGGCTGATCGGCGAAGAACACCGACAGGAAATTCCCGGCCCGGGCCACCTGATGGGGCACACCGGTGTCCGACAGGGCGGCCGACAGCAGCGCAGCCAGCCGGTCGGCGTTGGCATCCAAAGCGGCGTAGACCGTTTCATCGGCGTTGCGCAGTGTCGCCAGTCCCGCGGCCACCGCCACCGGGTTTCCGCTGAGTGTGCCCGCCTGGTACACCGGCCCGAGCGGGGCCAGCCGCTCCATGACGTCGGTGCGGCCGCCGAATGCCGCCGCGGGAAGTCCGCCACTCATCACCTTGCCGAAGGTGAACAGATCGGCGTCGACGGGATCGATTCCGTACCAACCGGATCGGCTCATCCGGAAGCCGGTCA
>JBAXUD010000480.1:0-2869 GCA_037129875.1 Mycobacteriaceae bacterium | reverse complement strand
CCGGGTGGTTGTCGCGGACCGGCGGGCCGGGTCCACACCCGCGCTGGTCGGTGCGGCGTCGATCTGGCTGAGCGTCATCGTCCTGATGCCGTTGGCCGCCATCGTGTGGCAGTCCGGGAAGGGCGGCTGGTCGGCATTCCGCACGGCGGTCACCTCCGGTGCCGCGCTGGAGTCCTTCCAGGTGACTCTGACAGTGTCGATCGGCGTGACGGTGGTCAACGCCTTCTTCGGGCTTCTGGTGGCCTGGGTGCTCACCCGTGATCAGTTCGCCGGTAAGCGGTTGATCGACGCGGTGATCGACCTGCCGTTCGCCCTGCCCACCATCGTGGCGAGCCTGGTGATGCTGGCGCTCTACGGGCCCGGCAGTCCGGTGAAACTCCATCTGCAGCACACCAAGTGGGGCATCGGCGTGGCGCTGCTGTTCGTCACGCTGCCGTTCGTGGTGCGCACGGTGCAGCCGGTGCTGCTCGAGCTCGATCGGGAAACCGAGGAGGCCGCCGCATCGCTGGGCGCGACCAACCCCGTCATCTTCGCCCGGGTGATTCTGCCGGCGCTGCTTCCCGCATTGCTCACCGGCGCCGGTCTGGCGTTCTCCCGCGCCATCGGCGAGTTCGGTTCGGTGGTGCTGATCGGCGGCGCGATCCCGGGGGAGACCGAGGTGTCGTCGCAATGGATCAGGACCCTCATCGAGAACGACGACCGTACCGGAGCGGCGGCGATTTCGATTGTGCTGCTGGTTGTTTCGTTCATCGTGCTGTTCGTTCTTCGGGTGGTCGGGTCCAGAGCGGCCAAGCGTGAGGCGCAGGCGACGTGATCCTGTCTCCGCTGGCCCGGTTCCTGGCCCGCTATCTCGCGCTGGCCTACGTGCTGGTCCTGGTGATCGTCCCGGTCGGGCTGATTCTCTGGCGCACCTTCCAACCCGGCGTCGGCGCCTTCTTCGCCTCGATCGGCACGCCGGCCGCGATTTCGGCACTGCAGCTGTCGCTTCTGGTGGTCGCCATCGTCGTGCCGCTCAACGTCGCCTTCGGGGTGCCGACGGCATTGCTGCTGGCCCGCAAGCGCTTTCGCGGCAAGGGCGTTCTGCAAGCCATCATCGACCTGCCGTTCGCGGTGTCGCCGGTAGTGGTCGGTGTGGCGCTGATCCTGCTGTGGGGCAGCACCGGCATCCTGGGATTCGTCGAGAACGACCTCGGGGTCAAGATCATCTTCGGCCTGCCCGGCATCGTGCTGGCAAGCATCTTCGTCACCGTGCCGTTCGTCATCCGCGAGGTCGAACCGGTTCTGCATGAACTGGGCACCGAGCAGGAGGAGGCCGCCGCAACCCTGGGCGCCACCTGGTGGCAGACCTTCTGGCGGATCACCGTGCCGTCGATCCGCTGGGGGCTGACCTACGGCATCGTGCTGACCGTGGCGCGCACCCTGGGCGAGTACGGCGCTGTGTTGATGGTGTCGTCGAATCTGCCCGGTACGTCGCAGACGCTGACCCTGCTGGTGTCCGATCGCTACAACCGGGGGGCGGAATACGGTGCGTACGCCATCTCTACGCTGCTGATGATGGTCGCGGTGCTGGTGATCGTGGCCCAGGGTGTGCTGGAGTCCCGGCGCGGGCGGGTCAGCGCGTGAGGAGGGGTTCATGACGCACGCGATCGTCGTCAGCGCCGCCAACAAGCGCTACGGCGACTTCAATGCGCTGGACAACGTCGACTTCGTCGTGCCCGCCGGGTCGCTTACCGCACTGCTCGGGCCCAGCGGATCGGGCAAGTCGACCCTGCTGCGCGCCATCGCGGGCCTGGACCAGCCCGACTCCGGGACCGTCGTCATCAACGGCCAGGACGTGACCAACGTGCCGCCGCAGCGCCGCGGGATCGGCTTCGTGTTCCAGCATTACGCGGCGTTCAAACACCTGACGGTGCGCGACAACGTCGCCTTCGGCCTCAAGATCCGCAAACTGGGCAAGCCCGACATCGACGCGAAAGTCGACAATCTGCTGGAGGTGGTGGGGCTGTCAGGATTCCAGACTCGCTACCCCAGCCAGCTCTCCGGCGGCCAGCGTCAGCGCATGGCCCTGGCCCGCGCGCTGGCCGTGGATCCTCAGGTCCTGTTGCTCGATGAGCCGTTCGGCGCGCTCGACGCCAAGGTGCGCGAGGACCTGCGGGCCTGGCTGCGGCGGTTGCACGACGAGGTACACGTCACCACGGTGCTGGTGACCCACGACCAATCCGAGGCCCTCGATGTGGCCGACCGGATTGCGGTCCTCAACAAGGGCCGCATCGAACAGATCGGCACCCCCAGCGAGGTGTACGACAGCCCGGCCAATCCCTTCGTGATGTCGTTCCTGGGGACGGTGTCGATGCTGAACGGAATTCTGGTGCGCCCGCACGATATTCGGGTGGGCCGCACACCGGAGATGGCGTTCGCCGCCGGCGACGGCACGGCCGAGAGCACCGGCGTCATCCGCGCCACCATCGACCGCGTGGTGTACCTGGGCTTCGAGGTCCGGGTGGAGATGACGAGCGCCACCAACGGCGCGTCCTTCATCGCCCAGATCACTCGCGGTGACGCCGAGGCGCTGGGTCTCAAGGACGGCGACACCGTCTATGTGCGCGCGACGCGGATCCCGCCGATCGCCGGTGCCCAGCAGCGCCCCCTAGGCTGATGCGATGGTGAAGCTATCTGCGGCCGCGTTCGCACTCCTGGTTGCGATAGTGCCGACGACCACCGCAGGCTGTACCCGGACCATTTCTCCAGGTGAGGGTTCGATGTCGGCGCCGGCGGCCGTCGGATCGTCGGCACCGTCCGCCGGGAGCCCAGGCGGCCACGGCGGCGCCGGCGGCCAGGGCGGGAACGGCGGGGCCGGTGGGAACGGCTT
>JBAXUD010000048.1:0-13005 GCA_037129875.1 Mycobacteriaceae bacterium | reverse complement strand
ACCGAGAGCTCGGCATCGTTGAGCTCCTCGATGATCCGCATCGCGAGCGCGTCGTCGCCGCAGACGATGATGTGACCGCGCATGGGCAAACGCTACTTGGAAATTCGGCGTGCGCATCCCGACGACTAGGGTTTCGGCCATGGCACGCCTGCAACCCGGCTGGTTGGTGGCGGTGTGCGCCGCCGGTCTGGCGGTCAGTTCCTGGCTGCCGTGGCTCACCACCTCGGCCGACGGCGGCGGCCGGGCGAGTGCTATCGGCGGCACGCTGGGCAGCATTACGCTGCCTGCGCGGTTCGGCGCCGGGCAACTCATCGTGCTGCTGTCGTCGGTGCTGATCGTCCTGGGCGCCATGGTGGCCCGCGGCCTGTCCCGGCGTTGGGCCGCAGCGGCCGCGGTTGTGGTGTCGGCGCTCGTCGGGGTGCTCACGTGGTGGTACTTCCACACCAACGTCGCCCCGCCGGTGGGCGTCGGCTACGGCTTCTACATCGGGGCGACCTTCGTCGCCGGTGTGCTGGCCTGCTCGATCTGGGCACTGGTGACTGCTCTGGTCGACGATGTCGCGCCCGATGGTGTGAAGCCGCGATGACGCGGGCGCTGAGGCCCAGAATCCTACAGCACAGTTAGATTGCTCTATCTGTGCATCGGGTCTAGGGTGTTGTTATGTCCGCACGCCTCACCATCGACCCGGCGCACACCACCGAAGCGGAATGGATAGACCTCCTGCGAGATCACCTCAACGCCGCCAAGGCGGCCGGCGAGGTGGTCGACATCAGTAGGCGCATCGAAACTCTCACCCCGGCCGAAGCCGCGAAGCGCCTTGACATGGACCGCTCCACGATCAGCCGCAAAATCAAAGCCGGGGAGATTGCCACCATCCGAGTGGGGGCCCATCACCGCATCGCCCGTCGGGAGTTCGAGCGCTACCGCGACACCCTGGCGCCCAATCCTTTGTTCACCTACCGGGACTTCGCCGAGACGATTGCCGCCGGCGAAGATTGGCACTTTGCCGCCAGGCAGCTGCGCGAATTGGTGCTCCGCAGCAGATATGCCGTCACGGTTGAAGCCGTGGACGCGATCCACCGCGATCCCGGGCTCGTCGGTATCGGTGGTTGGGATGCAATCATCGGTGGTGTCGCCTCAATAACCGGTCGCGATCGCGTTTCCAACGCTGCGGCCCTCGGCTGGTGCTTCGAACCGGAAAGGTATTGCACCAGAGCCTTATTCGACCCCTTCGGCGTTCCCGAGAAATACTTCTGGACTGATTACCTGCATACCCCGATCGAGCTACGGGTGCGCAACGTGGTGTACCCAGCGGGGAACCTGGAAGGAGTGTGAGCGGTGGTCAGGAAGGAATTCACCGCCGGAGAGATGCGCGAGCTTCTCGCCGAACTCGATAAGGAACTGCAGCGCCTCGGCAAAGCCGCCACGATCTTCATCGTTGGTGGCGCGGCAATGGCGCTGGCCTACAACGCCGAACGAGCCTCCGCCGACATCGACGGCACGTTCGAGCCTCGAGACGTGGTGCTGGACGCCGCGGCTGTGGTCGCCCGCCGGTTCGGCCTCGACAGGAACTGGCTCAGCGAAGGTGTGCGGGACTTCATGCCCCCTGTGCCTGATGACCACCCCCGTGGTGAGCGGATCGGTCCTGCGCTCGTCATCGAAATCGCCTCGCCTGAATACGTCCTGGCGATGAAGTCGATGACCACCCGCAAGTCGGACGGGGATCTCGCCGACGCGGTCTATCTCTGCAAGCTGTTGGGCGTACGAGACGAGGCGGAACTCGAAACGATCGTGAGGCGGTACTTCCCCGCTGGGGGGTTCGGCGCCCAGGAACTGTTCTTCGAGCGGATCATCGACGCGCTCTAGATCGAGCGCAATCCGCCTCCCATCATCACCTTCGCCTCACGCTGTCACGCGCCGGCTGCCCGCCGGTAGGCTTTGGCGGGTTTCGAAGGGGAGCGGGTTTCGAAGGGAATTAGATGCGCACACGAGGAACTGTCCAGCCGGTGCTTGCCGCCGCGCTCGTCGCCGCACTGGCGGTGTTGACGGTCGCAGGATGTTCGTCCAGCAAGCCCAGCGCCGACAAGTGCCAGTCGGTTTCAGCACCGCTGACCGACATCCCCACCCGCACCGATCAGGAGCCGAAGTTGCGGATTCCGGTGCCGCCGGGCTGGGAGCGCAGCACCAAGATGGATTCCGAAGCGATCCGGTTCTCCATCCGCAATCAGGGCCTGACCGCCGACGGTTTCACCCCCAACGCGGTGGTGACCCTGCAGAAGGTGGCCGGCGACATCGGCAAGCCCGACCAGATTCTGCAGGCACAGCAGGAACAGCTGACCAAGAAGCTGAATCTCAAGGATGTGACGACCACGCAGACCAATGTGTGTGGCGCTCCGGCGTTGTCGTCCTCCTACACCACACCGGAACTGAAACTGTCTCCGAAATTCCCGCCCATTCCGGCCCGCAAGGCGACCTCGCTGGGCACGGTCTACCGGGCCGGTGATGCCAACTACGTCGCGACGCTCACGGTGCAGACCATCAAGCCGGATGACCCGACCTACGTGAAGGATTCTGGCGAGATCCTCAAGGGATTCCAGCTGATTCCGCCGCAGTAACATCCACCTGCTCAGTGACGTCCACCTGCGCACCGGAGAGCCGGTCCCCGCACCGGTCGCAGGCCAGTTCGCCGCTCAGCACGGTGCCGCAGTCGCGGTGCCGCACCACGATTGCCGGGCCATCCGGTGCCACGAACCACGTTTGCGCCCACTGCAATGCGGTCACCAGGACGCCGGCCAGCGCGCGGCCCTTGCCGGACAGCCGGTAGGCCGACCGCTCGGACTGCCCGGCGCTCAGCACACCGATATCGCAGAACGTCTGCAACCGCTCGGTGAGCAGACTCGGCGGGACGCCCAGTTGAGCCTGGAAATCGGTGAAACGGCGGGTTCCCAGAAAGGCCGCGACCAGCAGTGCCGCCGCCCACCGGTTGCCCAGCACGGCCATGGTCTGCGGGAACAGCCCCGCTTGCCGGGCGGCCGCATCGGACTCCGAGCGCCGTCGGGTGGTCGCCGCCGGCGCGGATCGGGACCACTGGCCGCTCGGGCCGACGGCGAGTTCGACGTCGTCGTCGCCGAGTTCCGTAGCGCAGGCCGTGCAGCGCATGACCGGTGCGAACAACTCGCCGCATTGCGCGTGGCGCATCGCCGGGAGAAGTTCCCGATGCTCGGATACCCAGACCCGCTCCCACTGCCAGATGGACAGCAATACCGGCCACAACGAGCGGCTGCGGGCGGTGGTCGCGTAGTCGGAAGTGAGCAGGCCCTCGTCGACCAGCATCCGCAACCTCTTGGTCAGCACGGAATTGGAGATGGGCAGTCTGGACATGAACTGGCTGTAGCGGTTGGCTCCCATCAATGCCTGCTGAATGATCAGCAGATTCCACTCGTCGCCGAGCAGTCCGAGCATGCGGCCAATGGCGTTGGCGCCCCCGGAATCGAGTTCGGTGGGACGGTCTTCCGGCAGCACTACAGCCCGACGGCCTCGGCGGCCGAGTCGGTCTCCCGCCACCGCCTCAACTCCGAGCCGGCCACCCACGTCGAATGCGTACCGCTGGAAATACGTTCGGGCAGTTGAATTTTGCACACCGGGCCGTCGGTGAGACGGGCAGCGTCGAATACCAGGCAGTAGGACGCGTCGTTGTTCATGTCGGTGGTCAGCGTCACCAGGTAGCCGTCGTCCTCGCCGCGGCTGCCGACCCGGGGAGCCATCGCGGTCTCGCTGCCGTAGACGCCGTCACCGAAGCTGATCCGCTGTTCGGTGCCGCTGACGACATCGTGGCGGATCAGCCCGTCGAACAGGAACCAGCCCGGCTTGCCGGTCGCGGCGTAGGCGTAGCGGTAGGGCTCGCCGCCGTAGGCGGCGTTGATCATGCCGAACTCGGAGATGTTCTCGCTCAACGGTTCCTCGGTGGTGGTTCCGGTCTTGAGGTTCAGCCGCCAGCGGTGCAACCGGGTCTGCATGCGGTCCAGGGCCAGGAACCGGAACGCGCGCTGCCACCTGGTTCCGGTGCCGTCGTCGGCGGGTTCGGGGTCGCCCTGGTAAAAACCGTCCAGCACGATCTCGTCGCCGTCCTCGTAGGCGTTGGTGAAGTGCAGGACGAACGTCGGGTCGGCCTCGAACCACTGCACCTGCGCCTGCCCGCCGGAACCGCCGCGGCGGGGGAGCACCGCGAAGCGTGACGGCATATCCCGGTGGAGCCGCGCGATGTGCAGGTCGCGCTCCAGCAGTTCGGGTTCCCAGAACAACGGAAAGTCGTTGAGAATGGCGTAATTCCGGGTGAACGCCATATCGTGCGGCAGCCGTGGCCCGGGCAGCGGCACATCGACGTAGTGCACCAGGGTGTTGGTCTCGTCGACCACGCCGTAGTGCATGTACGGCGCCTTCTTGCTGTAGTTGAAGAACAACATCTCGCCGGTGCGTTCGTCGACCTTCGGGTGCGCCGAGACGCCGCAGGGATGCGGGAACGCGCCGTTCCAGGTCTCCTTGCCCTGCGTCTCCCCGCTGTAGGGGTCGACGCGGTAGAGGTCACCGCACTGGTAGAAGCTCGTCAGCGCGGTTCCCCGGTGCACGACGACGTCGGTGCTCGAGGCGTCCTTGAGCATGGTGCGGGCACCCCAGCCGTGGTCGGCCTTGGCCAGCGACAGCGGCTCGGCGATCCCCGGCCACAGCGAACCGCCGGCGTCCTGCTCGGCCCCGAACGCCTCGGTTCGCACGAAGCGGTTGCGGTAGAACGCTTTTCCATCCCGGAAGCCGACGATCTGCAGCATTCCGTCGCCCTCGAACGGGTGGTAGAACTTCAGCGCGGGATGCAACGGGTTCTCGGTGTTGCGCAGATAGATGCCGTCGAGGTCGGGCGGAATCTCGCCCTCGACCACCGTCAGGTCGTCGGCGCGCCACTCGGTGGTCTGGGGCCGCCACGGCCCGGTGCGGTACGGGTGGTCGTCGTCCTCAGGCAGGGTCGACAGGAACTTTCCGAGAACTGCAATGTCCATTTCAGGTCCTTTCAGGCTACCGATCCGATCACGAAACTCACTGTGGTGGCGGTGCTTCCGCCGATATTGAGGGTGCCGAACCGCTGCGCGCCGTCCACCTGGTAGTCACCGGCCAGTCCGCTGACCTGTTTGGCGGCGTCGAGCATCATCCGAATTCCCGTGGCCCCCACCGGATGTCCACCGCCGATCAGCCCACCGCTGGGATTGATCGGCAACCGGCCGCCGATCTCGATATCACCGGACTCGATGGCCTTCCACGACTCACCGGGGCCGGTCAGTCCGATGTGGTCGATCGCCAGGTACTCACTGGGGGTGAAGCAGTCGTGCACCTCGAACCCGTCGATACCGTCGAGGTCCACCTTCGCGCGGCCGAACGCGTCGTGCACGGCGGCGCGGACATGGGGCACCACATAGGGATTGCCGGCGTCGCGGTCGAGCTTCTGGCGCAGCCCCAGTCCGACGGTGCGGTGCCCCCAGCCCTCGATGCGCCCGATCGGGCGCACCCCGGGATGCTCGTCCAGGAACTCGTCGCTGACCAACACCACACCCGCCCCGCCGTCGGTCATCTGGCTGCAGTCGAAGCGCCGGATGCGGCCCTCAATGCGCGGGTTGACCTCGTCGTCGTCCCCCGCCTCGGCCAGGTCGGGCACCTGCCACTGCCGGGTCTGGGCGTTGGGGTTGCGCCGGGCGTTGGCCAGGTTCACCGCGGCGATGGCGTGCAGGTGGGCGTCGTCGATGCCGAATCGGCGGTCGTACTCGTCGGCGACAGCAGCGAACATGTACGGCCACATGTAGGTGGCGTCCTGGCCCTCGTGGCCGGTCCAGGCCGCTGCTCCCAGGTGCTGGGCGGCAAGATCGCCGGGGACGGTCTTCTCCAACTCCAGGCCGACCACCAGGGCCGTTCGGTAGTTGCCGGCCCGTAGATCCGCCATCGCGGCCAACGCGGCGACACTGCCGGATGCGCACGCCGCTTCGTGGCGGGTGGCCGGGGTGTTCCACAGTCCGTCGTGGACGGTGGCCGGCATCGCACCGAGGTGCCCCTGCGCGGCGAACATCTCCCCGAACGCGTTGGCTACGTGCACCACGTCGATGTCGGCTGCGTCGATCATGGCCTCGGCGAGGGTCTGGTCGACGACTTCGCGGGTCAGATCGGCGAAGTCATGGCCTTCGCGGGTGAGATTGCGGGAGAAGTCGCTCTGATACCCGCCGAGAATCCAGACATTCGTCACGGCTCCGAAGTTACTACAACTAAGAGAGTGACGGAATGGCGGCCGGCCACACTTATTACTGCGGCGGGCTCAAGACGGTACGCGGCGCTCCGGTGATTTCGATTGCGGCCAGGAACCGGGACTTAGCGGCCATCGAGCCATCGATGCTCATGTCCCGCGAAGCGGGTGAGCGGTCGCGATCACTCGTCAACTTGTACAGCATGGGGCCGCAACGGCCTACCAGAACGCGAGATGGCTCATCGTAACCCGCGCTGACGAATGGGTGTAGCGTGGAACAAGTTGGGAATCCAGCCAGTCCGGGATGATTCAGCCGTTCGCCGCTGATCACGCCGAGCATACGCTCACGCCAGATGCGCCGGTGCCAACCGATAGACGGGTTCTACCTTGAAAGCGCCACCAATTTCATCGCTTCCTTTTGCGCAGCAAGGTATTTCACGTTCCCCCACATTGGGGATCCTCGGTACGTACCCGCCGACAGTCTGCGGACTGGCGACGTTCAGCGCAGCCCTGGCCGACGGCTTGTCCGCCAATGACGCCGCCGTCAGCGTCGTCCGGGTGTCCGACGGATCATTCACCCGGGACGCCCGGGTAGTCGGGGAACTGGAGAACGGCCGCCCGGCGTCGGTGGCGGCCAGTTCAGAACTGTTGAACCACAACGACATTGCCATCATCCAGCATGAATATGGCATCTACGGCGGCGCCGACGGGGACGAAGTCGTTGAGATTCTCGGTGGGTTGCGGGTTCCCTCCATCGTGGTTGCTCACACTGTTCTGAAAAATCCGACCCCGCATCAGCGATCGGTGCTCGAGGCGGTCGCGGCTTTGGCGGATCAGGTGGTCGTGATGTCCGAGGCCGCCAATGACCGGCTCTGCCTCGGTTATGACGTCGATGGCGAAAAAATCAGCACGATCCCGCACGGCGCGACCCTCCCATACGGTGTCCCGGCGGGACCTGCGGGTAGGCCGACACTGTTGACCTGGGGGCTGCTGGGGCCGGGAAAGGGTATCGAGCGCGTCATCGACGCCATGGTGTCCCTGCGTGATCTGCCCTGCCAGTATCTGATTGCCGGCCAGACGCATCCGAAGGTTCTGGCCGCCGATGGCGAGGCATACCGCGCCGCCCGCGTCGAGCAGGCCCGATCCCGCGGGGTGGCCGACTCGGTGCGCTTTGACGACACCTATCGAACCGTCTCCTCGCTGAATGTGCTTGCCCAGTCGGCGGCCGCCGTCGTGCTGCCCTACGACTCGACCGATCAGGTCACGTCCGGTGTCTTGGTCGACGCCATCGCGAGCGGCCGACCGGTGGTCGCCACCGCTTTCCCGCACGCCGTCGAACTCCTCGCCAGTGGCGCGGGAATCGTCGTCGACCATGACGACCCGGACGCGCTGGCGTCTGCTCTGCGCCGCGTCGTGACCGATCCCCACCTCGCCGCCGCCATGGCCGCCGAAGCCCGCCGATTGGCGCCGACGATGGCATGGTCGGTGGTGGCCGGGGAGTATCTGCGCCTGGCGCAGAGGCTGATCGCTGAGCGGTCGGCGCTGGTATGACGACACCCACGCCGACGGCGAACTTCGACCACTTACAACGGATGACCGATCATCGCGGCACTTTCGAGCACGCTCTTATTTCCGAACCGCGGCGTGAGCACGGCTACTGCACCGACGACATGGCTCGCGTGCTCGTCGTCGCAGCCCGGCAACCCGACTCCGCCGGAGAGGTGAATCGCCTCGCCCGAGTCGCGGTTCAGTTCCTCAACGACGCGCAGTCTTTTGGCGGAAAGTGCCGAAACCGGATGGACCGCAGTGGACGGTGGACCGACGAGCCGGCAACGGAAGACGCCTGGGGGCGTTGTCTGTGGGGCCTGGGAACTGCCGCAGCCCACAGTGAGGTCTCGCTGATTCGCCGGCTGGCTGTCATCCAGTTCGATCGCTCCGCCAAGGTCCGTTCGCCGTGGCCGCGGACTATGGCGTTTGCGGCCTTGGGAGCCGCCGAACTGCTGGCCGTGGAGCCTGGGCACCGTGCGGCCCGAGCATTGATCACCGACTATGCCGCCGGCATCGCCGGGCCCAATGGCGATCCCGCCTGGCCCTGGCCAGAGCCGCGACTCACCTATGCCAATGCGCTCATCCCCGAGGCGATGATCGCTGCCGGGGTCGCACTCGAGAATCACACCCTGCGCCAGCGCGGCCTGGATCTGCTGGCGTGGCTGGTCGACCAGGAAGCAGCCGATGGTCACCTTTCACCGACGCCGGCCGGCGGCAGGGGACCGGGCGAGGCGCGGCCCGGGTTCGATCAGCAGCCGATCGAAGTGTCCACCATTGCCGACGCTTGTGCCCGCGCGGCGGACGTCGATGCCAGTTCTATCTGGCCCGATTCGGTGCGGGCTGCCGCGGCCTGGTTCGAGGGTGCCAACGATGCCGGCCTACCGATGTGGGACCCACAGACGGGCGGTGGATTCGACGGGCTGCACGCCGACGGCGTCAACCGGAACCAAGGCGCAGAGTCGACACTGGCGGTGATCTCGACCTTGCAGCAGGCGGGGCGCCTTTCGACTGTGCCGCAGTGACTTCGACATTGAACGATCTCGTTACGCGCTGTCCTGCGCGACTCTCGGCTGACCCGGCGCGAGTCATCACGCAGCTCTTCATACCCGGCCAGGAGGGCTTCGACAACCAGGACTCCCGAACAGGCGTGGTGTTGGCGCGCATCCTGGCGCTCAGCGAGAGCGAAGTCGCGTCGGCGTTGGACGACGTGATTACCCGATTCAATGGGCGACACCGGGATCTTATCGGCGCCTTCCGCCGGCACTCCGCTGAAATCGCTGATCGTCTGGACCCCGGTACCGAGATCTCCGACGAGCGAATGATGTTGCTGGGCGCCGTATTCACCAGCGAATACGCCATTGAAGGCGCCGCACTGTGCAACCCCAGCATCGTGGCCCATCCCGACCAGACTGCAGTGCCCGCGGGCAGCATGCGATTCGTACTGAGCGTGCGCGGCATTGGCGAAGGGCACCGCTCGTCGATTGGATTTCGCACCGGCGTCATCGACTCCGACGGTGACCTTAGTCTCGACGAATGCGCCCCGCTGGCCACGGTCGGCACAACCGTAGCGGTTGCGCTCGACGCCAACGTCTTTCGCGTCGAACTGGCCCGGCTCGAGGAGAGCGGGGAGGCGGCCGCCTACGTCCTTGATGCACTTGGCGATCGCTTCACCGGGGCCGAGTTGGCCCGCCGGCTCGCCAAACTCCAGACTCACCTGAGCACACGTGGACGAGCGCTCGAGACGATCGCCGAGATCCGGGCCATCGCGCAGCGGACGTACGGAATCGAATTTCCAAGCCAGACAAGCATTTCCGAGCGCGTACTGCGGCCATCGATGCATGCTGAGGCGGCCGGGATGGAGGATGCCCGCTTCGTCCGCTTCACCGACGACGACGGTTCCGTCACGTTCTATGCCACCTACACCGCCTACAGTGGAACCCACATAAGCCAGCAGTTGCTCGAGACGCAGGACTTCCAGACCTTCGTCTCCACGCCGATGGTCGGACACGCCGCGGCCAACAAGGGTCTGGCGTTGTTTCCACGCCGCATCGGCGGACGCTTCGCCGCCCTCTCGAGAGCAGACCGCGAGTCCAACACAATCGCCTACTCGGATTCCCCTCTTGTGTGGACGAGCGCAGAACCCTGCCAACGGCCGGTGCACTCCTGGGAGGTGCTCCAGCTTGGCAACTGCGGACCACCCATGGAGACCGACGCCGGCTGGCTGGTGCTCACCCACGGCGTCGGACCGATGCGCACCTACCGCATCGGAGCGATCCTGCTGGATCTCGATGATCCGACCAAGATCCTCGGCCGCCTCGCCGAACCGCTGCTGAGCCCTGCCGCCGACGAGCAAAACGGCTACGTCCCCAATGTGGTCTATTCCTGCGGCGCGCTCATCCACGCAGACAACCTGGTGCTCCCGTACGGGATCGGCGACGCGGCCATCGGGTTTGCCACCGTTCCGGTGCCTGAACTGCTGCGTGCACTGCGATCCTGAACGACGTCAGGAGTCGACGGAGATGATGCGCGTCGCCTTGTCGTAGGCAAATGACCGCTCGTCAAGGTACAAAAAAACGGATGAGTGCCCCCGGCATGATTCGAACATGCGACACCGGCTTTAGGAGAGCCGTGCTCTATCCCCTGAGCTACGGGGGCGGCAGGCTGGCAACTTTACCGGTTGCCGCCCGGCACTTCGTCGGGGTGTGGTTGTTCAGCGGGCGCCCATGCTCACCGGGCGGCGGATCAGCGCAACGCGTTGATCACTTGTGCGAAGTAGCTTCCGTGGTAATCCTGCACGGTGAAATAGCTGACCCCGTATTGCTCGCGTCGCTCGATCAAGATGTCGGCGATATGCCGTGGGGATCCGCTCAGTACGCTTGGCATGGCGAGTAATTCGTCGTCGCTCTTGTCGGGTTCGTAGGCGCGGGTAAGCGTCAGATCAGGGATTCCGGAGCTGTCCGTCGGTACGGCGGTGATCGCCAGATTCAGTTCAAGACGGTCGAAACGTTCTGCGGCAGCTGCCTTTACGAGCGCCACCCGGTCGGCCAGCGGATCGCCGGCGCCCGAGCCGGCGCTTCCCCCGCTGAACCCGATGATGTCGGCGTGCTGCGCTGCCAGGGTGAGCACCCGGTCGCCGTTGCCGGCAACCAGCAGTGGGACGGCGGGCCGTACGCCGTTGATGTACTCCACTGTGCGACGCAGGTGGCTGACCCGTTCCCCGGCACCGGGATAGGGAATCCCTGCGGCGTCGAATTCCTCACGCACGTAACCCGTTCCCAGGCCAAGTTCGAGCCGGCCGTCGGAAAGCACGTCGACATCGACGGCATCGCGCGCCAGCAGTGCCGGCGAGTAGAAGGCCGCGTTGAGCACATAGGTACCGACCCGGATGGTGCGGGCCGCGTTCGCGGCCGCCACCATCGCCGGAAACGGCGCCGGAGCGCCGAGGTGATCGGGGAAGTGGACGACGTCGTAGCCCAGGTCTTCAAACCGCCGGACCTTGTCCCGCAGCCTTTCGGCAGAGCGGATGGACCGCAATCCGATTCCGAACCGGAACTCCCTGGCCACCTGATTCAGCTGAGTGGCAGTTCGGCGATCACCGTGCCGGTGGGCTGAGTAGAGCCGCTGCCGGGTTCCACGGTGAATCTCAATTTCGTTGAGTTCCCGAGGTTGTCCAGCACGGCGGTGGTGGACGGCGATACCGCCTTGGCGTCCATTGTTCCCGCCGACGTTGCTCCTTCGGGACTCACCAGCCACATCTGGTAGACGGTGCCCGGCGAGGGGGGCGGAACGTCGTTCATGACCAGAACCCCGGCGTTGCGGTCGCGGGAGAACACCACGGTCGCCGTTCCGCCGGCCGGGATGGCGCCGTAGACGGTGTGGACGTCGGAGGCGGAGAACACCTGCTGAGCCGTGGACTGCGGTGCCGGGGGTGTGGGCCGCAGCGACAACCCGATGCCGACCGCGGCCGCGCCGACGGCCACAGCGGCCGCCGCGGATAGCGCCGCGGTACCCCAGCGTCGTCCCGAACGGGCCACCGGAGCGTCCGCACGTTGTTGGGCGGCGCATCAAACGCCGCAGCCGCCAGGATTCGCTGGCGCAAGGCGGCCGGGGGCTCCTGGGCATCGGCGGCCGACACCACCGCCATGGTTTCGCGGACGGCGCGCACCTCGTCGTAGAAGGCGTCGGCCGTCTCCAGTGGCGCTGACGCCAGCCGGCTTTCGATCTCGTCGCGCTCGCGATCGGACACCGCGTCCAACGCGTATGGAACTGCGAGGTCCAGCAGTTCGTCGTCACGCATTTGAGTCATCGCAGCACCCTCACCGCACACCCAGGCAATTGCGCAGGCCGCGTAGCGCGTCGCGCATCCGGGACTTGACCGTCGCCAGGTTGGCCGACAGTCGATCGGAGACCTGGACGTAGGTCAATCCCTGGTAGTAGGCCAACTCAATGCACTCCCGCTGGATGTCGGTGAGTCCGCCCAGGCAGGCCGCCACGCGGCGCCGGTCCTCGCCCGCCAGGACCGCTTCGGTGACATTGTCGGACTCCCGCTCGACCGTCGCTGCACCGTAGCGCGAGTCCCGTTGGGAGGCAGCTTGTTCGGACCGGACCCTGTCGACGGCACGGCGATGGGCCAAGGTCAGCAACCAGGCCAGGGCGCTGCCGGATGCCGGGTCATAGCTCTCCGCGGTGCGCCATACCTGCAGATACACGTCCTGGGTGGTCTCTTCGCTGTAGCCGCGGTCACGCAGGACACGGCACACCATCCCGTACACCCGGGCGCGCGTCGCGTCGTACAGCTCGGCGAACGCCGTCGAGTCATGGTGGGCCACCCTGCGCAGCAGGGCATCGAGGTCGGTGGTGATCACCGGCGTGGGCCAGAAGTATTCGGTGCCATCGACCCGAAGCGTAACCGGGCGGTCAAGAAGATCGGTCACGAGGTGGCCCACGAATGGGGGTTCGCCCCCCACCCGGGCGCCGCGGCCCGGACGGACCTGTTCGCAGCGCGCTCGGCCTGTGGCGCGGCCGGGCGCTTGACCGCCGGGTGGCCGTGTAAACGCAGCACCATGCGCTGCAAGCGCATGCTGAGCCGGGCCATCTGCGGCGCCAGGGGGTGCGTGAACTGCAACAGCAGCACCTGGGTCACCGAAGCCCGCCGCCTCGCGCCGCGCCAGGTCGCTACCAGC
>JBAXUD010000479.1:0-2877 GCA_037129875.1 Mycobacteriaceae bacterium | reverse complement strand
TGTCCGACGTCCCGGTCCCGCACGTTCCCACGGCGTTCCGGTATCCGCAGGCCAGGACCGCGACCGCGCACGCGCGGCTGCGCGACCGCGTGCGCCGGGTGACCGGCGTGGACCTATTCCCCTCTGATCGCGTGGCGGCGGCGTTCAAATCCGGACTCACCGAGGGCGACCCGGTCGCCGAGCGGTTCGTGGCCGAGAGCTACCACGGTGAACTCGGCGCGCCGAAAGCCCGCGCGCTGGTGGAGCGGGCGCAGCGTGACGGCATTGACGCGGTCCCCGATGCTCCTGAATCCCTGCGCGCGCTGATCGAGGACTTCGAGCGGATTCCGGACTGGGTCGACCCCGAACTGGTGGAACAGGGTGCCGCGGTATGGCGGCGCTGGGCCTATGCGCTGGGTGCGGTGGGCAACGCCGGGACCATGGACACCTATACCGAAGGCTGGCTGGCGCTGCCGCTCTCGCTGTCGGGCGGATACGCGGGGGAGCGCGCGTTGCACCGCTACATGGAGACCTCCCGATGGTGGCTCGAGGTCAGCCGACCCGGCGCCGTGCTGCGGCCGGGCTCGGCCGCGCGGGCGATCTCCCTGCACGTGCGGATCATGCACGTCAGTATCCGGGCACGCGTCCAGCAGCACCCGGAGTGGGACGCCGAGCGCTACGGCCTGCCGATCAGCCAATCGGCGATGCTGCTCACCCTGCTCGGTGGCAGCGTCGCCCCGGCGTTGGGACTGACGGCTCTCGGGTTCATCACCTCGCCGCGGGAGATGCGCGCGGTGCTGCACTTCAACCGGTACTGCGGCCACCTGGTGGGAGTGCGCTGCGACGGTTACTTCCCGGAGACCGTGCTGGACGCCTGGCGCATCCTGTTCATGGCCGACTCCGCCCGCAGCTACGACTCCGCCGGCAGCGGGACCGAACTGGTGGAGTCCTTCGTGCCCGCGTTCGCGCCGAAGCCCGGCCAGCGTGGTGCCGACCGGTTGCGCGCCGCCTACCACTACCGTCTGCAGGCCGGGTACTGCGGCTTCTTCATGCTGCCGTGGAACCGGCGCCGCTACGACCTGCCGTCGCCGGTACTGGGCATGGCCCTGCTGTTGGCCCGCGCTCCGCTGGTCGCCGGCGCCGAAGTCGCCCGGCGGGTTGTTCCAGGTGTGGACGAACGGTGGCAGCGATTCGCGTGGGACCGATGGGAACGTTGGTACAGGTGGCAGTCCGGCGGCAAGTCCGCGACGTTCGATGCGGCAATTCCATTGCGGCGCTAGCGAAGTGAGGCAAGTCTGATGGGTGTTCGCGCAGGGATCCTGGTGACCGGCACGGAGGTGCTGACCGGCCGGGTCGCCGACCGCAACGGTCCGTGGGTGGCCGAACGGCTACTCGAACTGGGTGTCGAATTGGCGCACATCACCATCTGCGGCGACCGTACCGCCGATATCGAGGCACAGTTGCGGTTCCTGCGCGACGAGGGTGTGGACCTGATCGTGACGACCGGCGGCCTGGGTCCGACCGCCGACGACATGACCGTGGCCACCGTCGCCGGGTTCTGTGGCCGGGATCTGGTTCTGGACGCCGCGATGGAGGCCAGGATCGCCGCGATCGTGCAGAAATGGATGGCGCGGTTTCCCGATATGGACCTCGAAGCGGTACAGGCGGCCAACCGCAAGCAGGCGATGGTGCCCGACGGCGCTTTCGTGCTCGACCCGGTAGGCACCGCGCCGGGCGTGGTGGTCCCCGGGCGCCCGACGGTGGTGGTGCTGCCCGGCCCGCCGAAGGAGTTGCAGGCCATGTGGCCGGCCGCGATCGCGACCGTTGCGGTGGTGCAGGCCATCGCCGGACGCACCGTCTACCGGCAGGACACCGTGCGGATGTTCGGTGTTGCGGAGTCCGGTCTGGCCGAGACCCTTCGCGCGGCCGAGCAGCAAGTGGCGGGTTTCGATGCGCTGGAGATCACCACCTGCCTGCGTCGCGGCGAGGTGGAGATGGTGACTCGTTACGAACCCGGCGGCGCCGAGGCGTACGGCGCTCTGATGGATCTCGTCCGTGACCGCCACGGTGCGGCGGTCTTCTCCGAGGACGGCGCGACGGTCGACGAACAGGTGGCCGGCCTGCTGACCGGCCGGCGAATCGTCACCGCGGAATCGTGCACCGCGGGAATGCTTTCCGCCCGGCTCACCGACCGGGCCGGTTCCTCGGCGTACGTGGCCGGCGGGGTGGTGGCCTACGCCAACGATGTCAAGACGGCGATGCTGGGGGTGGACCCGGCGTTGATCGCCGCGCATGGTGCGGTGTCCAGCGAAGTGGCCGAAGCGATGGCCGCCGGCGGGCTGGCCCGTTTCGGGGCGGACACGGCTGTGGCGATCACCGGGGTGGCCGGGCCGGGCGGCGGCACGGAGGACAAGCCCGTCGGCACGGTGTGGTTCTGCGTGGCACTGCGCGGCGGTCCGACGGTGACCCGCTGTGTCCGGGTTCCCGGCGAGCGTGCCGATGTGCGCGAGCGGTCCACCACGGTGGCTATGCATCTGCTACGCCGGGCGTTGTTGGACCTTCAGTCCCAGACCGGGAAGTCGAAGTAGGTGTCCGGGTAGGACTCGCCCTGATCGGCCGGCTTGAAGGTGAAGTGCCACCACTCCTTGTCGTAGTTGACGAAGCCCTGGCGCTCGAGGCCTTCGCCCAGCAGCAGGCGGTTCTTGGCCTGGTCCCCGGTGATTCGGGGATCCGGACTGTGGCCGGAGCGTTCGGTTCGGACACCGGCGGCCGGCCGACTCTTCAGGGCCGGCCGCCGGACCGTCAGGGGATCAATCCATCGCGAAGACGGGAGGCTTCGGAAAAGTGCCGAACGGGTTGGATGCGCCGGGTCGTGCCCACTGCGCTTCGTTGGTCCAG
>JBAXUD010000478.1:0-2883 GCA_037129875.1 Mycobacteriaceae bacterium | reverse complement strand
CTGGTCACCGGCGGCGGAAGCGGTATCGGCAAGGGCGTGGCCGCCGGCCTGGCCGCCTCCGGCGCGAAAGTGATGATCGTCGGCCGCAACGCCGAACGACTGACCGCGGCCGCCGCAGAGATCAAGACCGAGGCCCAGGCCGGTGATGTCGTGGCCCACCCGGCTGACGTCACCGACGAGGACCAGGTCGCCGGTGCCGTTGCGGCGGCGACGGCCTGGAATGGACGCCTGCACGGCGTGGTGCACTGCGCGGGCGGATCGGAGACCATCGGCCCGGTCACCCAGATCGACTCTGAGGCCTGGCGGCGGACCGTGGACCTCAACGTCAACGGCACCATGTATGTGATCAAGCACAGCGCCCGGGAGATGGTCCGGGCCGGTGGCGGGTCGTTCGTCGGCATCTCCTCGATCGCGGCCAGCAATGTCCATCGATGGTTCGGTGCCTACGGCGTCAGCAAGTCCGCCCTGGACCACCTGATGTTGTTGGCGGCCGACGAACTCGGCCCGTCGTGGGTGCGGGTCAACGGCATCCGGCCGGGCCTGATCCGCACCGAACTGGTGGAGGTGCTCCTCAGTTCTCCCGAGGTCAGCGCGGACTACCGGCAGTGCACGCCATTGCCGCGGACCGGCGAGGTTGACGATGTCGCGAATCTGGCGATGTTCCTACTCAGTGACGCCGCGAGTTGGATCACCGGCCAGGTGATCAACGTCGACGGCGGCCACGGACTGCGGCGCGGACCCGACCTGTCCGGAATGCTGGAGCCGCTGTTCGGCGCCGACGGATTGCGCGGCGTGGTCGCACCGGGGGCTTGACGGTGCGTCCGACGCCGGAAAAACCCGGACCCGGCCAGGAGTCGGTGTGGGATTACCCGCGTCCGGCCCGGCTCGAACCGTTCACCGGGCGGATAACCGTCGAACTCGGCGGTGCGGTGATCGCGTCCACAGATCGGGGATGGCGGGTCCTGGAGACCAGCCACCCGCCGACCTACTATCTGCCGCGCGACGCCTTCGTCAGCGGGGCGCTGCGGGGCGCGCCCGGGGAGTCGTGGTGCGAGTGGAAGGGCCAGGCCCGCTACTTCGACCTCGTCTCCGGAACAACGGTCGCGCCCAAAGCCGCGTGGAGTTACCCCAAACCCACACCGGAGTTCGAACCCATCACCGACGCCATCGCCGTTATGGCCGGCCAGGTGGATCGGTGTGCGGTCGACGGTGAGACGGTGGTGGCGCAGCCGGGTGGTTTCTACGGCGGCTGGATCACCAGTCGGGTGGTTGGCCCGTTCAAGGGCGGCCCCGGTTCGATGGGGTGGTGATGGTGCCGGTCACGGCGACGCCAGGGTTTACGGTCTATGGCGAACATGCGCTGAAGCCATCCGCGGCAGGCGTCGTTGAAGGAGTCGACAGTTGGGTGAAATAGATCCGGCCGCCACCGCGTGGCTGCTGATGAGCACCGCACTCGTGCTGTTGATGACGCCCGGGTTGGCGATCTTCTACGGGGGCATGGTCCGCACCTCCGGTGTGCTCAACATGATCATGATGAGCTTCATCTCCATCCCCCTGGTCACGGTGGCCTGGCTGCTGGTCGGCTACACCCTGGCGTTCTCCGATGGCAGCGGATTCATCGGCGGGTTGACGCACGCGGGAATGCGGGGGATTGGCCCGGACACCGTGCACGGCCCGGTTCCGGAATTGCTGTATGCCACTTTCCAGCTCAGTTTCGCGATCATCACCGCGGCCCTGGTCAGTGGCGCGATCGCTGACCGGGCCAAGTTCGCCGCCTGGATGGTGTTCGTTCCGGTCTGGGCGGTAGCGGTGTATTCCGTTGTGGCGCACTGGGTGTGGGCTCCGAGCGGCTGGCTGTTCAAGATGGGCGTGCTGGACTATGCGGGCGGGCTCGTCGTCGAGATCGTCTCCGGTTCCTCAGCACTGGCACTCGCATTGGTCCTCGGCCCGCGCCTCGGTTTCAAGGTGGAGGCGATGCGGCCGCACAACCTGCCCTTCGTGCTGCTCGGCGTCGGGCTGCTGTGGTTCGGGTGGTTCGGGTTCAACGCCGGTTCGGCATTGGCGGCCAACGGGATGGCCTCGGCGATCTTCCTCAACACCCTTGTCGCCGGCTGCCTGGGAATGCTGGGATGGCTTTCGGTCGAACAGATCCGGGACGGCAAGCCCACCACCTTCGGTGCCGCCTCCGGCGTGGTCGCCGGACTGGTGGGGATCACACCCTCGTGCGGAACGGTGAACACGTTCGGTGCCGCGGTCGTCGGACTGCTGGCAGGCATCGTGTGTTCGTTCGCGATCGGTCTGAAGTTCAAGCTCAACTACGACGACTCGCTCGACGTCGTCGGCGTGCATTTCGTCGGCGGCGTCGTCGGTGTACTGCTGATCGGTCTGCTCGCCACCGAGGTGATGACCGGCGGCGCACAGGGGCTGTTCTTCGGCGGCGGACTGGGCCTACTCGGCAAGCAGGCCCTGGCCATGGCGGTGGTGGCCGCCTATGCCTTCGCGGTGAGTTACGGATTGGCCGCGTTGATCGAGCGAACCATGGGCTTCCGGCTCAGCGCAGAGGACGAAGCCAGCGGTGTGGACTTCACCCAGCATGCCGAAACCGCTTACGCCGAAGGTGTCTATGGCCAACAGCCGGCCCGCCGGTCACCGTTCGGCGACCGCCTGCGGCCCGGCGACGGCGACGAGGACTGAGCCCCGCATGCCGCTGACCAATGGTGAGTACTTCGCCGGTTTCCACATCCTGCGACCACTCGGTTTCGGTGGCATGGGCGAGGTCTACCTGGTCACGCATCCTCGGCTACCACGTCAGGACGCGCTGAAGATCCTGCCCGCCGAGATGTCGGTGGATTCCGAATTCCGGGCCCGGTTCAATCGCGAGGC
>JBAXUD010000477.1:0-2884 GCA_037129875.1 Mycobacteriaceae bacterium | reverse complement strand
AGTACATCGGCTTACCGCCTACTGGGGGATTTTGAAGTGGCCATCACTGGGGGATTTCGGGTGGCCACCGGGGCTGAAGGGGACAGGTCAGGCGCCCTGCACTACCCGCCGAAGCCAGAGATGGCCCGCAGGTAGTAGCTGGTGTCCAAATGCGCAAACGGGTCAATCGCTCGCGTCAGCAGCCAGTAGACCGCTGTTGTCGCGCAGGCGAAAAGCGTCAGCGCCAGCCTGCCCGCTGATGGCCGATCGACATGCACGAATCCAATGGCGATGTGCGACAGAAAGCCCAGCATCAGGACAAGTGCCCAGGACAGTTCACTGTGACCCTGTTGCCCTATCCACAGGCGACCCCTCTGCGTCTTGACGACATCGTCAAAGACATGCCAGAGGTTATTGCCTAAAGCAGTCGGCACCCGCCCGGATGCGCGGACTAGCTCTTGACGCAAATACTCAAGCTCCTGACGGGCTCCAGGACTCGGTTTGGTGTTGCCGATCGCCCACTCTTCGCGCACCACGAAAGCGGTATAGCGCGACAGGTGCACGCGGGCGTTCTCAAGCCCCAGTCCTTCTTCGCTGAAGAGAGCGTTCAAGCGCTGTATGGCGGTCACCGCATCGTGAAAGACGGCTGCTGCCGCATGCTGGCGTGTCCAAATTGTCGAAGCGTGGAAGGCCAGGAACAACGCAAATATCGTCGTCACCGACACGAAGTACGGGGCCACAGGGATCAGGTCATCGCGCCCCTGTAAGCGTGAACCCAGCCATCGCATGCAGCCGATGGAAACCGCCAACACCAGCAGCGCATGCACTAGCACCATTAAGAACTGAACCGGCTCTGATTGGGTCATGAAGAAATTGATCATTGAATCTTCCAGAGAGACCTTGGTTGGTACAGCCGCTGAATGTCCACTGGCCGGGGCGGACGCCCTTGATTAGGGGCCACTCCCCCCCGACAGCACGAGCCATGGCTTCGGGCCACAGGCGGCATCCGGCGCACTGCGCGCCACGGTGATGCGCCAACCATTCGAATCCCCGTCGCCACCAGGATTCGGTGCCTTCGTGGCCTGAGCAAGTTATGCGAAAAATCCTTTCTGGGCCGCCATAGTAATGAATTGGGCCCATGTCTACATGGGCTCAATTCATTGGGCTAGGGATCGCGGCCCACCAGCCAGCCCATCACGTTTCCTCGGACCCGAGCGTCCTTGGTTACGACCGGACGCTCCGCCTGAGCCATGCGGCACGATTCAGCACAACTCGTCGTGGTCGCCCACGTTTATCGGCACGATCTCGGACTCGGTAATCAGCAATTCGAGGGTGATACGGTAGCTCAGATTGATCGATACGCTATGGAGTCCGGCCAGCTTTCCCTTCAGGGCATGCAGCCGCAATGACGGGTGATGAGGGTTAGTCGCGAGCAATTTGAGCGTCTTGGCGTACTGACCGCTCGCATCCGGCCGCAGGCGCAGGAATCGTGCGGCGCGCCGATTGTACTGGTCGGTAAATGCCAGCTGCCACGCCATTCACGCCGCCAGCTTGGCCAAGCGCTTGATATGCCGTTCGACCGACTCCTTGACGAACCGGCCCGCGTCCAGGTCTGCCCTTGATTCGGCCAGCGCGGCTTCCAGCTCGCATTCGCGCAAGTGCGCATAGTGCTCGCGGCTCATCACGACGTACTTCGCCTGCCCGCGGACCGTCACGGAGGCCTCGAGATTGTCCTCCAGCGCCTCTTCGATGGCGCCTACACCCTTGGTCTTCAGGTCGTTCGCGGAGATTGCATTCATGGCTGTCGCACTATTGATCGCTTGATGGTTCGTATTGTAAACAGTACGAGAACGCGTTTCAAGAATGCGCGTGCCGGGTCCGACAGGGTGAAAGCTTCGCTGGCGCCGGATGGGTTGGCAAGGGTGCCTTCGCGCATGCACCGCGCTGACCGCAATCCGAGCCATCGCCCCACCCCTCGTCCGTACCGGTATGTCGTGACACGCTCTGGCCCGCGCGGGGTCGTGGCGCGCCGACTGACTGGCCGCGTCAAGCGGCGGCAGACGCCCGAAGATCGACCAGAGGGGGATTACGTCGCGCCCATGAAGATGTTCAGGGGCCGACCCGAACCCGACGCCGTTAACCGGGGCCGCACTTCGGCGGCGGGCGCTCGCAACACGAGGTTGAAGGCCCGGAAAAAATGCTCCGGCGCGATGTCGGCGAAGGCCGGCACGCCGAAGGGCGAGTACCATGGCCGCAGCACGGAGTTGCGGTCGAGGCAGGGCATGGGGGGCACGAGTTTGGGTAACATTTCGCGTTGCGCCTTCATCGGCGAGCGCCGCCCGCCGAAGCCAAGGACGGCGCGCGAATGAAGACGGCGGAAGGGGAGGGGATGTCCGAACTTGCGGAACTCGAGCGGCCCGACGCCGCCGCGAAGAAAGCGCTGCTGGCAGCGACGGTCGGCTACGCGATGGACGGCTTCGACCTGCTCATCCTCGGCTTCATGCTGCCGGCGATCGCGGCCGACCTCGCGCTGACGCCGGCGCAGGCAGGATCGCTCGTCACCTGGACGTTGGCCGGAGCGGTTGTCGGCGGCATCGGCTTCGGCATCCTCGCCGACAATTTAGGGCGCGTGCGCGTCCTCACCTGGACGATCCTGCTGTTCGCAGTGTTCACCGGGCTGTGCGCGACCGCGTCCGGCTACGACGAACTGCGCGTCTACCGGACACTGGCGGGAGTGGGGCTCGGGGGCGAGTTCGGCATCGGCATGGCGCTGGTGGCCGAAGCCTGGCCGGCGCGGCTGCGGGCGCGCGCCTGTTCCTACGTGGCGCTCGGCTGGCAGGCGGGCGTGCTGCTGGCGGCACTGCTGACGCCCGTGCTGCTGCCGATGATCGGCTGGCGCGGGATG
>JBAXUD010000476.1:0-2902 GCA_037129875.1 Mycobacteriaceae bacterium | reverse complement strand
GCTGTAGCGGGTGACCTTGCTGCGGAACACGTAGTCCTCGAGGAAGGTCACCGCCCCGGCGTTCTCCATGGCGCCGGCGTTGAACTCCGGGACGAACAACTGGTCGTACTTGCCGAAGGCGTAGGGCACGCCGAAGTTGCGGTGGTAGAAGTCGAAGCCCTGTTTGGTCTCGGTGAACAGCCGCTCGTCGTCCATGTACTGCGCCAACGAGGCGCGGCAGAAAATGCCCAGCGGAATCTCGCCGTGGTCGTCGCGATAAACGTCGCGCCACACCGCATACGGCCCGGCCACCAGCGCCACCAGGTATGTGCTCATCTTCGGGGTGCCGGCGAAGGTGTGGACGGTGACGTCCCCGTCGCGGACGGCCTCTGTCGTCGCGCCGTTGGAGATGACCTGCCAGTGCGCCGGGGCGGTGACGACGACATCGAAGGTCGCCTTGAGGTCGGGCTGGTCGAAACAGGCGAACATCCGCTTGGCGTCGGCGGTTTCGAACTGCGAGTACAGGTACACCTCGGCATCGACCGGGTCGACGAAGCGGTGCAGGCCCTCCCCGGTGTTGGAGTAGTAGCAGTCGGCGTCAACGACCAGGACGTTCTCGTGGCCCAGGCCCACCAGGGCGATCCCGCGTGACTCGTCGTAGCCGGAGACGTCGATGGCGTGGCCGTTGAGCACCGCGCTGTGCACCCGTTCGGCCGCGAGATCGATGTGGGTGTCGGCACCGGGCAGCGCTTGGAAGCGGACCGTGGTGACCGAGCGGAATGTCTTGTCGCCTGAGACCCTCCCCGGGTCGCTTCGCTCCTGCCCGTTGGACGTCAGGTCAAGCTCGATGCGGTAGCTGTCGACGGTCACCAATGCCGCACGCTCGAGGGCCTCGTTGCGGGTCAGATTCGGAAGCACGGATCCCAACCTATCCTGAAGACATGCCTTCCAAATCGCGCGCTGACTTCTGGTTCGACCCGCTGTGCCCGTGGGCGTGGATCACCTCCCGGTGGATTCTGGAGGTGGAGAAGGTCCGCGACATCGACGTTCGCTTCCACGTGATGAGCCTGGCCGTGCTCAACGAGGGCAAGGACCTTCCGGAGCAGTACCAGGAGTTGATGAAGCAGGCCTGGGGCCCGGTGCGGGTCGCCATCGCCGCCGAGCAGGCGCACGGTCACGATGCGCTCGGGCCGTTGTACACCGCCATGGGAACTCGTATCCACAACCAGGGCAACAAGAATCCTGAGCAGGTCATCGCCGAGTCGCTTGCCGAGGCCGGCCTGCCGGCGGATCTGGCGGCTGCCGCCACCGCGACCACCTACGACGAGGCGCTGCGAGCCAGCCACCACGCGGGGATGGACGCCGTCGGCGACCAGGTCGGAACGCCCACCATCCACATCAACGGGGTGGCGTTCTTCGGCCCGGTCCTGTCGCGGATTCCACGTGGGGAACAGGCCGGCGCGCTGTGGGACGCCTCGGTGACGCTCGCGTCGTATCCGCACTTCTGGGAGCTCAAGCGCTCCCGCACCGAGCCGCCGTCCTACGACTGATGTGGCGCAGGGAGTCGGTAAGGTGACCGCCATGCGCGTCTACCTCGGCGGCGACCACGCCGGCTTCGAATTCAAGAAGGCCATCATCGCCCACCTGAAGAAGACTGGTCACGAACCCATCGACTGCGGGGCCTACTCCTACGACGCCGAGGACGACTACCCGGCTTTCTGCATCGCCGCCGCGGAGCGCACCGTCGCCGATCCCGGCAGCCTGGGCATCGTGCTCGGCGGTTCAGGAAACGGCGAGCAGATCGCCGCCAACAAGGTGCCCGGCGTGCGGTGCGCGCTGGGGTGGAGCGTCGAGACCGCCAAACTGGCCCGCGAGCACAACAACGCACAGTTGATCGGCATCGGTGGGCGTATGCACACTGAGGACGAAATGCTGGCCATCGTCGACGCGTTCCTGTCCACCCCGTGGTCGAAAGCCCCACGCCACCAACGTCGTATCGACATCCTCGCCGAGTACGAGCGGACCCACGTCGCTCCATCGGTGCCGGGCGCCCCGGACTGACCGGCGGTGGCCTGAACCATGCCGGAGGGCCACACCCTGCACCGGCTTGCGCGGTTGCACCAGCGCCGGTTCGCCGGCGCACCGGTCGGGGTGTCCAGTCCGCAGGGCAGGTTCGCTGATGCCCCACTGGTCGACGGCCACGTGTTCCGCCGTGCCTCCGCGTGGGGCAAGCATCTGTTTCACCACTACGCCGGAAAACACCGGGGAGACGGTCCGATCGTCCACGTGCACCTCGGTTTGTACGGCACATTCACCGAGCGGCGCACACCCGTCCCGCCGCCGGTCGGTGCGGTCCGGATGCGGATCGTCGGCGCCGACTACGGCACCGATCTGCGCGGTCCCACCGCCTGCGAGGTGATCGACGAGGCACAGATGTCGGCGATCCTGGCCCGGCTCGGCCCCGATCCGCTACGCGCTGATGCCGACCCTGCCGCCGCCTGGGCGCGAATCTCGTTGTCGCGCCGGGCGATCGGTTCGCTGCTGATGGACCAGTCGGTGTTGGCCGGTGTGGGCAACGTCTATCGCAGTGAGCTTCTCTTCCGGCACGGCATCGATCCCTACCGACCCGGCCGGGACATCGACCGGGACGAGTTCGACGCGGCGTGGGCGGATCTCGTCGACCTGATGAAGGTCGGAGTGCGCCGCGGCCGGATCATCGTGGTGCGCCCCGAGGACGACCACGGAGCGCCGGCCTACGGGCCGCGACGTCCGCGCACCTACGTCTACCGCCGTGCCGGGGAGCAGTGCCGGTTGTGCGGCACACGCATCCGCACCGCCGAGATGGAGGGCCGCAATCTGTTCTGGTGTCCGGGCTGCCAGAGCTGACGCCGGCAAGTCAGCTAAAAGTCGAAACCGCCGAAGT
>JBAXUD010000475.1:0-2904 GCA_037129875.1 Mycobacteriaceae bacterium | reverse complement strand
ATTGATAGTGTTCCAGATCACATCTGTACTGAACGTCTGATTGGGGAACCGACCGTCATGACAACGCGCATAGACAGGGGATATGCGCGGTATGTCGGCCGGGTGGGAGCTCTCGCGGTAGCTCTCGGGGTGGGCGCGGCGGCTGCCTGGACGCCCGCCGCGAATGCCGATCCGCAAGACCCCGCGGGCTCGACCACGACGGACTCGACCGCTTCTCCCTCGGGACCGGCGAGGGCCTCGACGCCTTCGAGAACGCGGTCCGGTGCGCGGGCCAATACCGACGGCGTCGCGGACCGAAATGCCGCCACGGCGCGCGGGCGCCAGACGTCCATCACCGTCGAGCTGCCCTCCGCCGACAAGTCATCGCCGTCGGTTGACCCGCTGCCGTCCGCGTCGACGTCGACTCCCTCGGCCGCACCCCGGGTGTCGGCGGGGAATCGTGCTGGGAGCGTTGCCGAGGAGGTCCCCGTTGTATCAACCCCGGTGGCGGCACCGAATCCTTCGGCCGCTACCACCGGTGTGATCCGACCGGCACAAGCGGCGGCCCCGGCCACACGGGCATTAGCGCCGAAGGCTGCCCCCGCCGCCGCCACCGCACCGGTCATGACCGCGACCCCGCGGCCGGCTGCCAGTGGTTTGCTGTCCGGACAGGGCGTGCTGGCCTGGTTGGGGTTGGGGAACGGCGGCGACTCCCCCGCAGCGGCTCCCTTGGCGTGGTCGGTGGCGGCAGCCTCTCGACGCGAACTGGGCGGGGCGGCTACGACCGCCCCGGCGGCCCTGGTGACCGCCACGGCGGACCCGGCCAACGCCGTCGGCACCGGTCCGATCGCGGATTTCTTCCGCAAGTTCTTCGGCAACGGCACCGCCGCTCACCCCGATGCCGGCGCGCTGATCGGCAACGGATTCAGCTACGACGCCAAGACGTGCGTCGGTGAGACCGTCTGTAACGGCGGCAAGGCAGGACTGCTCGGCAACGGCGGCAGCGGCTACAACGGGGGCAACGGCGGAGCCGCCGGATGGTTCGGCAACGGCGGAGCCGGTGGCGACGGGCTTGCTGGTCAGACCGGCGGCAGTGGGGGCGCCGGCGGGTTGATCACCGGAAATGGCGGCAAAGGCGGAGACGGCGGAGACGCCACGGCCGCAGCGGTCGCAGGCGGCGACGGCGGACACGGCGGAAGCGTCGGGCTGCTGTCGGTCTGGGGCAGCGGAGGCAGCGGGGGCTCGGGCGGAAAGGGAGCGGCCGGTCAGGAATTCGGCGTCACCTCCAGCGCCCAGGGACCTTATGCGATTCCCGCCGCCAAGGGCGTGACTATCCAGCCATTGCTCACCGTTGGTGAGACGACCACCCTGACGAGCGGCGCGGTGCCCGACGGCTACCGGCTGACCGGCATTCCCGACGGTATGGGTGCTTATCAGGACGAGCAGGGCCTGGTTCACGTGTTCATGAATCATGAATTCGGGGACGGCCGCCCCGACAGGGAAGGAATCATCTACACAATCCCTGTCGTCGATGAGCCCGGCATCAAGGGCGCTTACATCAGCGAGATCATTCTCGACCCGCAGACCGGCGCCGTCGTATCCGCCGATAACGCCTTCAACCAGGCCAAGCAGTGGAATCCGGCCACCCAGACCTTCGACGATTACACGGCCCAGTGGCGCGACCTGACCACCGACACGTACAAGTTCGCGAAGTTCTGCTCGGGCTTCCTCGGAGGACCAGAGTCCGGCCTGCTCGACCGCATCTTCTTCACCGGCGAGGAGGACGTCGCACCGGACCCGACCTTCGACCGACTCGGCGGCGAGACGGTGGCCGTCGCCGACGGAGTGGCGTACGCCCTGCCGGAAATGGGGCACTTCCAGAAGGAAAACGCCATCGTGCTCCCCACACCTGACGCCACCAAGACCTATCTCCTGATCCCGGAGGACAGGGGAATCCTCGACAGCCAGCTCTATCTCTACGCCGGCACCAAGGTCCCCGACGACCCCAATCCCATCGTGCGCAACGGCCTGGTAAACGGCGATCTGTACGTGTTCCGCGCCGACGACCCACAGGTGCACGGCGAGACTGAATTCGGTATGGGCGATGGCACCCTGCAAGGGCAATGGGTCAAAATCCCCAAAGACATCGCGCTTGGCGACCAGGCGGCGCTGGAAACGTTCGTCCAGTCGGTGAACGCCTTCGACTTCGTGCGCGTCGAAGACGGCGCCACCAGCAAGTCAGAGTCGGGCGTCTTCTACTTCACCGCCACCGGCAACGGGAGGCCTGACGGTGTTGATCCGAGTCCCAACCCCTGGGGTCGGGTCTACGAGATGCGCTTCGACAACCCGGTCGATCCGCTCGCGGGCGCCGGGCTCACGACGTTGATCCAGGCACAGAATCAGTACGACCCGGTGATCAACCCCGACAACCTCGATACCGACATCCAGGGCAGGCTGACGATCCAGGAGAACGTCAATCGGGAGTGGCGCGGCGAGGGGAACTTCACCACCGGCGAGTGCCGAGTCTGGTCGTACGACACCAAGACCGGGGGATTGACCCAGCTGGCTCAGTTGAGCCAGCTCCCGGCCGAGCCGGTGTGGGGGACGAAGCGCAATCCCGCGATCGGCGGCACCTGGGAGTCCAGCGGGGTCATCGATGTCTCTCAATTCTTCGGCGCGGGATCCTGGCTGTTCGACGTCCAGGCCAACACCCTTGACAACAATGACGTCTACAAACTGATCACCGGCACCGATGGACCGCCGCCCGGATCCTCCTTCGAGGTCTTCGACGGCGGCCAGCTGATACTGCTGCGGACCGCGAACACCCTCGACGGCGGCAACGGCGGCAACGGCGGGGACGGCGGCAACGGCAGCTGGATCTTCGGCAGCGGTGGTAACGGCGGAGACGGCGGAGACGGCGGAGAC
>JBAXUD010000474.1:0-2914 GCA_037129875.1 Mycobacteriaceae bacterium | reverse complement strand
ACGCACTCGCAGAGGTCGTCGTCGGATTCTCCGCACTGGCAACCGAACTCGGCGATGTCCTTGATGCGGTCGAGGCCAATCCCGTCATCGCCTCGGCTGCCGGAGCGATCGCGGTGGACGCGCTGGTGATAACGCGCGATCAGAAGATCGAGTAGACCTTGCGAACGGTCTCGTGGATGTCCCAGGTTCCCGACCAGCCCAGCGGGAACACCGCAATGTCGCCCACGCCGATCTCTTTGGACTGCCCGCCGTCCGGTGTGACCGTCATCCGGCCCGCCACCAGGTAGATCACCTCGTTGGTGTCCAGCACCCAGTGCGACGGTCCCGGCGAGCACTGCCAGATGCCGGCCGATGCAGTGCCGTCGGCCCAGAGTTCCACGCCGTGCGTCGCCATCGGCGCTCCGGTGGCCTCCTCCAGCGGACCCCAGTCCTCCAGTTCGGCGTTGACGGCGTCTGCGAGTACCGGGGTAGTGACAGCTTCGCTCATTTACTGATCCTTGTTTTCTCTTGTTGGACAACGCTTTCCGGGAACGGAAGCGAAATCGGATCGGGGGCCAGCCGACTGTTGCCGTGCGCGTCGAAGCGATCCAGGCCGAGGTCGGTCACATCCAGCCAGGGGCACTCGTCTTTCAGGACGAGATCGGCGGCCACCTCGGCGACCGCCGGCCCCCACATCATGCCGTGGCCCGCCGCGCTGGCCACCACGGTGCCCGTCACCGGACCGTCGGCGGTGAGCAGCGGGCCCAGAATCGGGGTGTGGTCGCAGGTGTAGTCGATGGTGGCCGCCCAGGTCCGCCGCAGGCCCAGTCCGGCCACGGCGGGAAAGAGCATCTCGATGCGTTCGCGGGCCCGCGCATAGAACACCGGGTCGAAGTTGACGGCCTCACCCGGTTGCTCGTCGGGATTGCTCATGCCCCACAGCAGTCCGCCGGCCGCCCCCGGCCGCCAGTAGATTCCGGAAGTCACGTCGAACACCATCGGCAGTTCGTAGACGTTCACCGACGGCACCGGTTCGGTGACCACCACCTGATGGCGGGCTCCGCCGGCCGGAATCCGCCCACCGGCCAGGGCACCCACCTCGCCGAGTGACGGGCCGCCGGTGAGGACCACGCGATCTGTGTCGATGGGTCCGCTTCCGGTGTCCACACCGACAACCCGTCCACCCGCAGTGCGCAGGCCGGTGAAAGCGCAGCGTTCCCGGATGTCGACGCGATGTGCGGTCAGCGCGGCTGTGTAGGCCAGTACGTTGCGGGCCGCTTCGATGTACCCGTCACCGGGCGCGTAGGAGGCGCCCAGTGTGATGCCGGGCGCCAATCCGGTGTTCCGGCTGTCGATGTCTGCGCTGGACAGCCATTCGACGTCCAGGCCGAGGCTGCGCTGCAGTGCAATCCGTTCGTGTGCCTGCGCCACCTCGGCTTTGGTGAAGCACGGCATCAGGTACCCCTGCGTGACGAAGCCGCAGTCCAGCGGAAAGCGCTCGCCGGTGGAGCGATAGAAGTCCTGTGTTCGCATGCCCAACCGAATGGCGGTCTCGGTGCCGCCCTGGGCTCGCACCATCCCCGCCGCCCGACTGCTGGCGCCCGCACCGAGGGTCTTGGCCTCGAGCAGCACCACGCGCCCAACGCCGCGTTCGGCAAGCTGAACCGCGGTCCACGCCCCGACGGTGCCACCACCGACCACGACCACATCGGCGCTGGCGGAACTGGTCATAGCACCAGACCGTCGCATAGACTGAACGCTCAGTCAATAGAAGTGGAGAGCCGCGGCGGATGTACGGTTTGACAGCCGAGGACCGACGAATCCGGGACACAGCCCGCGCATTCGTGGACACCTTGATCCCCTATGAAGTCGAAGCCGAACTGGCCGGCGGCCACTTGCCGGACGAGCTGACTGCTCGGCATCACGCCCGGGCGATGGAACTGGGGCTGTACGCCACCAATATGCCCGAATCGGTGGGCGGCCCGGGATTCACTGCGTTGCAACAGGTTCTGGTGCAGGAGCAGACCGGCCGGGCGACCAACGCTCTGGCCTGGGTGATGCACACCCCGCCCCAGTGGTGGGTCGGGGTGGCGACCGACTATCAGCGCGAGAGATGGCTGCTTCCGGCGGTGCGGGGCGAGAAGCATGAGGCCTACGCGATCACCGAGGAGTTCGCCGGCTCGGATGTGTCGGCCCTGGAGACCACCGCCCACCGCGACGGCGACCACTACGTGATCAACGGGGTGAAGTGGCACGTCACCTCGTTCAATCTCGCCGACTACGTTTTCGTACAGGCCAGGCTGGTCGGCGGACCGCACGACGGCGACCACGTACTGCTTGTCGTGGACCTGCCGTGCCCGGGTGTGGAGGTGGTGCGCAGCCCGCTCTACACGCACAACATCCCCGACGAGCATCCGATCGTGTCCTTCACCGATGTGCGGGTGCCTGTGTCGCATTTGGTCGGGGCCGAAGGCGAGGGAATGACGTTCACCCAGGACTGGTTCCGTTTCGAGCGGATCATGGTCGCCTCCCGCTGTGTGGGGGCCGCGCAACGGCTGGTCGACGAGACGACCGCGTTCGCACAGCAGCGGATCGTCGACGGGAAGTCGCTGGGCGAGCACCAGCTGGTGGCGGGAATGCTGGCCGACAGCGCCACCGAACTCTTCGCCGCGCGCAGCCTGCTCTATGAGGTGGCCCGCGGGATCGATGCCGGCCTGGACCGCAAGTCGTTGCACGGCCAGGCGTCGATGGCCAAGCTCTACTGCTCGGAGATGGCCGGCCGGGTCGCCGACCGGGCGGTGCAGATCTTCGGCGGTCGCGGCTACATGCGCGAGAACGTGGCCGAGCGGATGTTCCGCGAGCTACGGGTGGAACGGATTTGGGAGGGCGCCAGCGAGATCCAGCGGATCATCATCGGCAGGCAGCTGATGCTCCG
>JBAXUD010000473.1:0-2928 GCA_037129875.1 Mycobacteriaceae bacterium | reverse complement strand
TTAGAGCGAGAGGTACTTCTTCAGCTCGAAGGGAGTGACGTTGCTGCGGTACTCCTCCCACTCCGCGCGCTTGTTGCGCAGGAAGTAGTCGAAGACATGCTCGCCCAGCGCCCCGGCGACCAGTTCGGATTTCTCCATCTCGCCCAGTGCCACGCCGAGGCTGGACGGAAGCTCCCGGTAGCCCATCGCGCGGCGCTCCTCGGGGGTCAGCGTCCAGACGTTGTCCTCGGCCTGCGGACCGAGCACATAATTCTTCTCGATGCCGCGCAGACCGGCGGCAAGCAGCACCGCGAAGGCCAGGTAGGGATTGCACGCGGAGTCGGGGCTGCGAACCTCGACCCGCCGCGACGCCGCCTTGCGCGGGGTGTACATCGGTACCCGGACCAGCGCCGAGCGGTTGGCCGCACCCCAGGACGCCGCGGTCGGCGCCTCGCCGCCGTGCACCAACCGTTTGTAGGAGTTCACCCACTGGTTGGTGATCGCGCTGATCTCGCTGGCGTGCTCGAGGATCCCGGCGATGAACGACTTGGCGACGTCGGAGAGTTGCAGCGGATCTCCCGCGCTGTGGAAGGCGTTGGTATCACCTTCGAAAAGGCTCATGTGGGTGTGCATCGCCGAACCGGGATACTCCGCGAACGGCTTGGGCATGAACGACGCCCGCACGCCCTCGGCGAGTGCGACCTCCTTGACGACGTAGCGGAAGGTCATCACGTTGTCGGCCATCGACAGTGCATCGGCGTAGCGCAGGTCGATCTCCTGCTGGCCGGGCGCGCCCTCATGGTGGCTGAACTCCACCGATATACCCATCTGCTCGAGCGCGTCGATGGCATGCCGGCGGAAGTTGGGCGCCGAATCGTGCACGGACTGGTCGAAGTAGCCGCCGTTGTCAGCGGGAACCGGCACGCTGCCGTCGTAGGGGCCGGGCTCGAGCAGGAAGAACTCGATCTCCGGGTGGACGTAGCAGGAGAACCCGAGGTCAGCAGCCTTGGCCAGCTGACGCCGCAGCACATGGCGGCTGTCCGCCCAGGACGGCGACCCGTCGGGCATGGTGATATCGCAGAACATCCGCGCCGAGTGGTGCTGACCGGAACTCGTCGTCCAGGGCAGCACCTGGAACGTCGAGGGGTCCGGACGAGCGACGGTGTCGGACTCGAAGACCCGGGCGAAGCCCTCGATGGAGGATCCGTCGAACCCGATCCCCTCCTCGAACGCGCCCTCGAGTTCGGCGGGCGCGATCGCCACGGACTTCAGATATCCGAGCACGTCGGTGAACCACAGCCGGACGAAGCGGATATCCCGTTCCTCCAGCGTGCGCAGCACGAATTCCATTTGCCGATCCATGACGCGAGCGTAGGCAGTGGGTGTTAACTGCGTGTTACGCGGCGGTGTCGCGGACTGAACCGTTTCTGCGCTCTGAGCAGCACTTTTGACCTGACGCCTAGCAGGAAAGGTTCCCTGGCACCGTGCGATCCACGAAGTAGCTGACCACCGCGTCGTCGACACAGGCGTCGCCGTCGAACACCGCGGTGTGCTGGGTTCCGTCGAAGGTGATCAGCGGGGCGTGCAGTTGGCGGGCCAGGTCGACGCCGGCCTGATAAGGGGTGGCCGGATCGTGAGTGGTGGAGACCACCACCGCGCTGCCCGCAGGTGCCGGGGCGACGGTGTGCGGAGTCGACGTCGGGGGCACCGGCCAGAAGGCACAGAGGTCACGCGGGCCGAAACCGGTGAACTCGCCGTAGGACAGAAACGGCGCCCGCTGGCGAATCTGCTTGTCCACCTGGGCCCAGAGCGCCGGATCGTTCGATGTGGGAGTGTCCACGCAGCGGATCGCATTGAAGGCGTCCTGGCCGTTGCTGTAGTGCCCGTTGTCGTCGCGGCCGTCGTAGTCGTCGGCCAGCATCAGCAGGTCGTCGGCGTCCACCCCGCGCTGCAAGCCCAGCAGGCCGCTGGTGAGGTACTTCCAGTACTGCGGGGTGTAGAGCGCGTTGATGGTTCCGGTGATCGCGTCGGAATAGCTCAGACCGCGGGGGTCCGACGTCGGGCCGGGTTTGTCCACCAGTGGATTCACCAGCTGGTGGTATCGATTGACGAACTGGGCCGGGTCGGTGCCCAACGGACAGGCCGGCGACTTGGCGCAGTCGGCGGCGTAGTCGTTGAACGCCACCTGGAACCCGGCCATCTGCTCCACCAGGGAATCCAGCGGGCTCTGGTCGGGGTCGATCGCACCGTCGAGGACCATGGCGCGCACCCGATTTGGGTAGCGCTCGATATAGGCCGTGCCCAACTCGGTGCCGTAGCTGTAGCCCAGATAGTTGATCCGATCCTCGCCGAGGGCCTCGCGGACGGCATCCATATCCTTTGCGGCCGAAGCGGTTCCGACACCTGCAAGGAACGCCTTGCCCATCCGGTCGTCGCATTTCTGTGCCACGTCGAGGTTGAGCGCTTCGATGGCCGCCACCCCGGCAGGGCTGTAGTCGACCAGCGACTTGCGGCGCCAGGCATCCTGCTCGGCGTCGGACAGGCAGCGCAGTTCCGGCGTGGAGTGCCCCACACCGCGCGGGTCGAATCCGACCAGATCGAAGTGCTCGGTGACCGGACTGTCCGACAGCGTGTCGGCCAGGTTGACCACCGAGTCCACCGCGGAGGCGCCCGGACCACCGGGGTTCATCAGCAGCACCCCGATCCGGCTTCCCCGGGCAGGGATCTTGATGACGGCCAGATTCGCTTGCGGCCCAGCGGGATTCGCATCGTCGATGGGCACGGCAACGGTGGTGCACTGGGCGGTGGGAAGGTACGCGTCGGTGACGAACCGGTCGCAGTTGCCCCAGGCGGGCGGCGGTGCCGTCTGGCCGACACCGGGTGCGGCGAAGACTGGAACAGGCACGGCGCCCACCGTCAGCAGGGCGCCCAGAACCGCGGAGAACACGG
>JBAXUD010000472.1:0-2933 GCA_037129875.1 Mycobacteriaceae bacterium | reverse complement strand
ACCGTTCGGGCCGCAACTGGGCAGAACTCACTTCTGCTCAGTGATTAGGAACGGTAGCCTCGCTTCGTGCTGCTGACCTCGCTGAATCCCGCGGCCGTGGCGGCCGGAGCCGATATCGGCGACGCGGTGCGCATCGCCGGTGCGAGGCTCTCGCGTAGTGACCTGGTGGGTGCGGCGACCTCGGTGGCCGAACGGGTGGGCGGAGCCACCCGGATCGCGGTGCTGGCCACGCCGACGCCGGCGACCGTCCTCGCGATCACCGGGTGCCTGATCGCCGGTGTTCCGTTCGTCCCGGTCCCCGCCGACGTCGGCATCGCCGAACAGGCCCACATCCTCACCGACTCCGCGGCTCAGGCGTGGCTGGGCGAGCTGCCCGATGACCCCGCCGGACTGCCGCATGTGCCGGTGCGGCTGCATGCCCGGTCCTGGCACCGCTATCCCGAACCGGCGCCGCAGAGCACCGCGATGGTGATCTACACCTCCGGTACAACCGGACCGCCCAAGGGAGCGGTGATCAGCCGCGGCGCGATCGCGGCCGACCTCGACGCACTGGCGCAGGCCTGGCAGTGGACCGCCGGCGACACCCTGGTGCACGGGCTGCCGCTCTTCCACGTCCATGGCCTGGTCCTGGGTCTGTTGGGTTCCCTTCGGGTGGGTAACCGCTTCATCCATACCGGAAAGCCGACGCCGCAGGCCTACGCGGCAGCCGGCGGCACCCTCTATTTCGGGGTCCCCACGGTGTGGACGCGGGTGGTCGGCGATCCGGCCTCGGCGCGTGCCCTGGCCTCGGCCCGGCTACTGGTCTCGGGCAGCGCTGCGCTGCCGGTGCCGGTGTTCAGCGGGTTGGCCGCACTGACCGGCCACGCGCCGGTCGAGCGCTACGGCTGCACCGAGACGCTGATCACCGTCAGCACCCGCGCCGACGGCGAACGCCGCCCGGGTTCGGTGGGCCTGCCGCTGACGGGCATGCAGACCCGACTGGTCGGCGAGGACGGATCACCGGTGGCCGACGACGGCGAGACGATCGGCAGTCTGCAGGTGCAGACGCCGACGGCGTTCGACGGTTATCTCAACCGTCCGGAAGCCACCGCGGCGGCGTTCGAGCCCGACGGCTGGTACCGCACCGGCGACGCCGCCGTCATCGGCCCGGACGGCATGCACCGCATCGTCGGCCGCGAATCGGTGGACATGATCAAGTCCGGCGGTTACCGGGTGGGAGCAGGGGAGATCGAGACCGTACTGCTGGGCCACCCCGGTGTCGCCGAGGTCGCCGTGGTGGGGCTGCCCGACGAGGATCTGGGCCACCGGATCGTGGCGTTCGTCGTCGGCGATGCCCAGCCCGGTGACCTGATCGAGTATGTGGCTCAACAACTGTCGGTACACAAGCGCCCGCGAGAGGTGCGGTTGCTCGACGCACTGCCGCGCAATGCGATGGGCAAGGTGCTCAAGAAGGAGTTGATGTGAGCGGTCTGCGGTTCACCGAGATCTGCATCGACGCCCACGACACCGGGGCGCTGGCTGCCTGGTGGGCACGAGCGCTGGGCTGGCCCGTCGAGCCGACCGAGGACGATGGGGACTGGCTGCTGCGGGCGCCGGCCGGACCGGACTGGTTGTTTCTGCCGGTGCCTGAGGGCAAGGCCGTCAAGAACCGCATTCACTTCGACTTCACGCCCGACGACCAGCAGGTCGAGGTGGATCGTCTGATTGCACTCGGCGCCGGCCACGTCGACATCGGTCAGGGCCATCAGACCTGGGTGGTGCTCGCCGATCCGGAGGGCAACGAGTTCTGCGTGCTGGCCGCCGAATAGTCGCTCTGGTGCGCGAGAGTGCATGAAGTGCCCGTTCTCGCGGCGTGTCGGTGTGCCGACACGCACGCTCGCGGGGAAATCAGTTGGCGTGCAACGCCTCGTTCAGCGTGATGCCCTTGCCGTCGCGGGTCACCACTTCCACCGCCCCGGTCACCGAATTGCGCCGGAACAGAAGGTTATTGGCACCGGACAGTTCGCGGGCTTTCACCGTCGCGCCGTCGGACATCGTGACCTTGGTGCCGGCGGTGATGTACAGGCCGGCCTCGATGATGCAGTCGTCGCCCAGTGAGATGCCCAGCCCCGCATTGGCCCCCAGCAGGCAGCGCCTGCCGACCGAGATGACCTCGGTGCCCCCGCCGGAGAGCGTGCCCATGATCGACGCGCCGCCACCGATGTCGGAGCCGTCGTCGACCACCACGCCGGCCGAGATGCGGCCCTCGACCATGGAGGCACCGAGGGTGCCGGCGTTGAAGTTCACGAATCCCTCGTGCATGACGGTGGTGCCCGGCGCCAGGTGCGCGCCGAGTCGCACCCGGTCGGCGTCGGCGATGCGCACACCGGTGGGCACCACGTAGTCGACCATCCGCGGGAACTTGTCCACCCCGTAGACCGTCACCGGCCCGCGGCGGCGCAGGCGCAGCCGCACCTCTTCGAAACCCTCGATGCGGCAGGGCCCGTAGTTGGTCCACACCACGTTGGTCAGTGCGCCGAAAACCCCGTCAAGGTTGAGGCCGTGCGGTTCGACGAGCCGGTGGGAGAGCAGGTGCAGGCGCAGATAGGCGTCATAGGTGTCGGCCGGTTTGGCGGTCAGGTCGGTGATCACCGTGCGGATCGCCACGACCTCCACGCCCCGGTCGGGATCCGGCCCGGACAGCGCGCCGAGGTCCTCGGACACCTCGTCGGCGCCGATGCGGGTGGTGCCCGACGGGCTGTAGGCGCCCAGCTCCGGATCCGGGAACCAGGCATCCAGCACGGTGCCGTCCTCAGCGACGGTGGCCAACCCGAAACCCGCAGCAGAAGTCACGGTGCCACCGTACTTCCGCCGCGAGCAGACGCAAAAGTCTCCGACACGCCGGGGGCGCGGGGGACTTTACGTCTGCTCGCCGGGGTGAGGTGACCCGCTAG
>JBAXUD010000471.1:0-2946 GCA_037129875.1 Mycobacteriaceae bacterium | reverse complement strand
GCGGCCCGGCCGGCTTCGAGGCGGGCGACCGGTAGCCGGAACGGCGAGCATGACACGTAGTCCAACCCCGTTCGGTGGAAGAAGTGGATGGATTCGGGGTCGCCACCATGCTCGCCGCACACCCCGAGCTTGATGCCGGGCTTGGCCTTTCGACCCTCCTGGGCGGCGATCTCCACGAGCCGCCCGACGCCGTCGGCGTCGATGGTCTCGAACGGGGAGATGGTGAAGACACCCTTGTTCAGGTAGGTGGCGAATACCGTGGACTCGACATCGTCGCGGGAGAACCCCCAGGTCGTCTGGGTCAGGTCGTTGGTTCCGAAGGAGAAGAAGTCCGCGGCGTCGGCGATCCGGTGCGCGGTCAGCGCGGCGCGCGGCAGCTCGATCATCGTGCCGATGGGGATCGTCAGCGTCACCCCCCTCTCGGCGGCCACGTCGGAGAGGATCCGCTCGGTCTCATCCCTGACCAGGTGCAGCTCCATCACCGAACCCACCAACGGCACCATGATCTCGACCTTCGGATCTTTGCCCGCCGTGATCTGGTCGCTGGCCGCCTCGCCGATGGCGCGGACCTGCAGCGCGAACAGGCCGGGGGTCAGCAGCCCGAGGCGCACTCCGCGCAACCCCAGCATCGGGTTGGACTCATGCAGCCTCTCCACCGCGGCCAGCAGCCTGCGGTCGGTATCTTCCTGCTCACCGGTCTCACCCCTGGCCTCGGCGAGGGCGACCTTGACCGCGAGCTCGGTACGGTCCGGCAGGAACTCGTGCAGCGGCGGATCCAGCAGCCGGATGGTCACCGGCAGTCCGTCCATCGCGTCGAGCAACTCGGTGAAGTCCTTGCGCTGCAGGGGCACCAACGCAGCCATCGCGGCGTCGCGCTCCCCGGTGCTGGCGGCCAGGATGACCCGCTCGATCAAGACCCGGCGATCCCCGAGGAACATGTGCTCGGTGCGGCACAGGCCGATGCCCTGCGCACCAAGGGATCTCGCGCGGACCGCGTCCTCGGCGGTATCCGCGTTGGCGAGGATCGCGAGGCGCCGACGGACGTCGGCATGGGTCAGCAACCGGTCGACCGCCTCGACCAGTGCGGCGGTCTCGTCATCGGCCCCCTCCAAGGCTGCCGCGAGACCAGCTTCGATGTAGGTCTCCACCGGAGACGGCACCACCGGCATCGCCCCGAGGAAAATCTCGCCGGTCGAGCCGTCGATGCTGATCTCATCGCCCTCCTCGATCAGCACCGCGCCGACCCGCGCGGTCCGCGTTGCGGCATCGACATCGAGCGCCTCGGCACCGCAGACGCAGGTCTTGCCCATACCGCGGGCGACGACGGCCGCGTGCGAGGTCTTCCCACCACGCGCCGTCAGGATTCCATCCGCGGCGATCATGCCCTCGAGGTCGTCGGGGTTGGTTTCCCTGCGGACCAGGACCACGTGCTCGCCACGGTCCGCCCACAACTTGGCGGTGGGCGAATCGAATACCGCGCGGCCCACAGCGGCACCCGGTGAGGCGGCCATCCCCGCCGTCAGCAACTCGCGGGGAGCCGCCCGGTCGAAATGCGGGAACATCAGCACCGCCAGCTGCTTGCCCGACACCCGCGACAACGCCTCGTCCATCGTGATCAGGTTCTCGTCGACCAGCTGCGCGGCGATCCGGAACGCCGCCGCAGCGGTGCGCTTCCCGACCCGGGTCTGCAGCATCCACAGCTTGCCGCGCTCGATGGTGAACTCGATGTCGCACAGGTCGCGGTAGTGCGTCTCGAGTTGGCGCATCACTTTCATCAGCCGCTTGTGTGACGACGGGTCCAAGACCTTCAGATCGTCCAACGACAGGGTGTTCCGGATTCCGGCAACGACATCCTCGCCCTGCGCCTTTGACAGATAGTCCCCGTAGGCGCCGGTCCGCCCGGACGCCGGATCACGGGTGAACGCAACACCGGTGCCACTGGACTCGCCCAGATTGCCGAACACCATCGTGCAGACGTTCACCGCCGTCCCCAGATCCTGCGGGATACGTTCCCGGCGCCGGTACAACCGCGCCCGGTCGGTGTTCCAGGAGTCGAAGACGGCGTTGATCGCCAGGTCCAACTGTTCGCGCGGGTGCTGCGGGAACTCCGCACCGGAATGCTCACGCACCGCGTCCTTGAACGTGGCGACCAGCCCCTGCAGATCATCGACATCGAGGTCGACGTCGCTGGACACGCCCTTGGCCGCCTTCGCCGCGTCGAGCGCGTCGGAGAACACCTCGCCGGGTATTCCCAACACCGTCTTGCCGAACATCTGCAACAGCCGCCGATAGGAATCCCAGGCGAAGCGCTCGTCGCCGGACTCCTCGGCCAGACCCTTCACGCTGGCGTCGTTGAGCCCGATGTTGAGCACCGTCTCCATCATCCCGGGCATCGAAAATGCCGCGCCGGAGCGAACACTCACCAGCAGCGGATCGTGGCGATCACCGAGCCGGCGACCGATGGTGTCCTCCAACTGCCGCAAGGCCATCGTGACCTGAACCCGCAACTCACCAGGCGCGCTGCCGTGCGACAAGTACTCCCGGCACGCTTCGGTCGTGATGGTGAAACCGGGCGGCACGGGCAGCCCGAGCCTGGTCATCTCGGCCAGGTTCGCACCCTTACCACCCAGCAGGTCCTTCTGATCCTTGTCGCCCTCGGTGAAGTCGAACACGTACTTGGTCATCAGGTTTCTCCTTGCAGCGGACTCATCACACGGTAAGTGGCGACGCCCCCCTGTGAGGGGCGATCACCATTCACCGGCGCCGCACAGCCCGCACCACCAGCAGCCCGTAGACAACGACGTTGACCGCGAAGAGCACTCCCCCGGCCGCCCACTGCGCCTCGCGGGTAAGCCCTGCGGGATAAAGGATTCCGCCCACGTAGTGGTCGATGAAACCCCCGGTGTATCCGCTCTGCCCGGCCTGGCGGCGCAGCGACACCTCCAG
>JBAXUD010000470.1:0-2956 GCA_037129875.1 Mycobacteriaceae bacterium | reverse complement strand
GGGCGGGCTGAGCGCGGTGATGTGGTCGAAGAGCCGGTCTTGGGCCTCCGCCGGCAGGTACATCAGCAATCCCTCGGCGATCCAGGCGGTTGTGCGGTCGGGATCGAAACCATTGGCGCGCAACGCCGCAGGCCAATCCTCACGCAGATCCACCGCAACATTGCGCACCTGGCTCGTGGGCTCGGCGCCGAGGGCCCGCAGCGTGGCGACTTTGAAGTCGAGCACCCCTGCCTGGTCGATTTCGTACACCACCGTGCCGCCGGGCCAGGTCAGCCGGTAGGCCCGGGCGTCGAGGCCGGTAGCCAGAATGACGACCTGCCGGATTCCCGCTGCGGTCGCCTCGGCCAGGAATGCGTCGAAGTACTTTGTCCGGACAGCCATTCCGTCGGCCATGAATTCGACCTGTGACTTGCCATCGACGATGTCGAGGAAGTGCTGCATCCCGACCGCTCGCACCAGTGGTTCGGCCAGTGGGTCGTCGATCAGCCCGGAGCGGTTCGCCAGTGCCCGGGAGGCCGCCACGGCGGTGGCGGTGGCACCCACCCCGGAAGCCAGGTCCCAGGAATCGCCCTCGCTGCGAAGCGAATTCGATGTCATACGGCAGCCTTTCGGATTGCGGTGACGGAGAATGAGTTTCGCAGCGGTTGGTCCGCCGGGTCGGCGGGGAAGGACCGGCCGTAGGCGGCGAACATTTCCGGGCGTGGCCGGGCCCTCACCTGCCAACCGATGTTCTCGAGATAGTCGACGACGGAGTGGCGCCGGCCGTCGTAGAACAGGTCGCCGAGGTTGAGGTCGAGGCCGTTGTCGGCCAACTGCGCACTCATCGACGACGCACGCTGCGCGATCCCGGACCCGCCATCGGGGTGGTATTCGGTGGCGATCCGGCTCCCGGGCGCCGACAGGGCGGTGATGGTGTCGAACAGCCGATCCTGCGCCTCGGGCGGCAGGTAGATCAGCAGGCCTTCGGCAATCCAGGCCGTCGGCACGCCGGAGTCGAATCCGTGGGCGCGCAGGGCTGCAGCCCAGTCGTCGCGCAGGTCCACGCCGACGGTGCGACGCTCGGCGGCGGGGGAGGCGCCATGCTCGGCCAGCACGCGGGACTTGAAGTCGATGACCTCGGGCTGGTCGACCTCGAACACGGTGGTGCCGGCGGGCCACGGCAGCCGGTAGGCGCGGGAGTCCAGACCGGAGGCCAGGATGACCGCCTGCCGCAGCCCGGCCGCACCGGCCTCGAGGAGGAAATCGTCGAAGAACCGGGTCCGGACCGCCACCACATCGATCAGCAGACGGGCGCTGTCGGTGTCGGTGATGGCGTCCTCTCCGTCCAGCGCGCGGGTGAAGGCCGGGATGCCGACCGCCCGGACCAGCGGCTCGGCGAACGGGTCCGTCACCAAGGGGTCGTCCTGCCGGCTGGCCAGCGCCCGCGCCGCGGCCACCAGGGTCGCCGTGGCGCCCACGCTGGTGGCCAGATCCCAGGTGTCATCGTCGGTGCGGGACATGGGCGTGAATTCTCCGGGCTCTGCGGTCGGTCGTTGGTTAGCCAATTTAATCATCTGCCCGGCCCCGGGCGGCGGTGCCGATCGGATTCCCGGCCAGCCTGGGGTAACTGTTAGTCTCGTAGACTGATTCGAGCGTGCGGTATGCGCGCTGCAAATGATTACCCGAACGCTGGCCAGGCCAGCCCCATCGGCACGCCGTTCGTCATGTCCGGGCTGCCCAGGAGGAAGAGTGCTTTCGGCTTTCATCTCGTCGCTGCGGACGGCCGATCTGAGGCGGAAGATCCTCTTCACCCTGGCCATGGTGATCCTGTACCGCGCCGGAGCAACACTGCCGTCGCCCGGTGTCAACTACGGACACGTCCAGCAGTGCATCAATGAGGTCAGCGGCGGGGCCGGCGCGCAGATCTACTCGCTGATCAACCTGTTCTCCGGCGGAGCCTTGCTGCAATTGTCGGTGTTCGCGGTGGGCGTCATGCCCTACATCACCGCGAGCATCATCGTGCAGCTGCTCACCGTGGTGATTCCGCGGTTCGAGGAATTGCGCAAGGAGGGCCAGTCCGGCCAGGCCAAGATGACGCAGTACACCCGCTATCTGGCGGTTGCCCTGGCCATTCTGCAGGCCACCAGCATCGTGGCACTGGCCGCCAACGGCGGGCTGCTGCAGAACTGCTCGGTGGACATCCTCGACAACACCCGGATCTTCAGCCTGATCGTCATCGTGCTGGTGATGACCGCCGGCGCGGCGCTGGTGATGTGGATGGGCGAACTGGTCACCGAGCGCGGCGTCGGCAACGGCATGTCGCTGCTGATCTTCGCCGGCATCGCCGCCCGTATCCCGTCTGAGGGCAAGTCCATTCTGGACACCCGCGGTGGCCCGGTGTTCGCCGCCGTGTGCGGGGCGACGCTGCTCATCATCATCGGCGTGGTGTTCGTCGAGCAAGGCCAGCGCCGCATCCCGGTGCAGTACGCCAAGCGCATGGTGGGGCGCAAGATGTACGGCGGCACCTCGACCTACCTGCCGCTGAAGGTCAACCAGGCCGGCGTCATCCCGGTCATCTTCGCCTCGTCCCTGATCTATATCCCCCAACTGATCACGCAGCTGATCGAGAGCGGCCGTAAAAACGCCGGCACCGGATGGTGGGACCGATTCGTCGCCGAACATTTGACCAATCCGGCCGACCCGACCTACGTCGCCTTCTACTTCGGCCTGATCATCTTCTTCACCTACTTCTACGTCTCGATCACGTTCAACCCCGAAGAGCGGGCCGACGAGATGAAGAAGTTCGGCGGCTTCATCCCCGGCATCCGGCCGGGCAAGCCCACGGCCGACTACCTGAGCTACGTGCTGAACCGGATCACCCTTCCCGGCTCCATCTACCTGGGCGTCATCGCCGTTCTGCCGAACCTGTTCCTTCAGATCGGCAACAGCGGTAGCGTCCAGAACCTGCCGTTCGGCG
>JBAXUD010000047.1:0-13049 GCA_037129875.1 Mycobacteriaceae bacterium | reverse complement strand
ATCGCCCAATAGGCCATCACCGCCGCCATCAGCCAGCAGCGCAGCGCCCCGGGGCCACTGGTTCCGACGGGCCCCTGCCACCACCAGTACGCCAGCAGCAACGGCGGTATCACGCTCCAGTAGGCGTCGTAGAAGCTGGAGTTGCGGTAGGCCCGGCTGAATCCGAACACCACGCACGTGGCCAGCACGTCGGCGATGAGGGTGTCCAGCCAGAGCCGGCCGGTCGGTGGGCCCCAGGCCAGCCAGGCCGCGGCCACCGCGATCGCGACGACATAGGCCAGCGTGACCAAGGCCAGGGAACGGCCTTTGCTCATCGGGGCCTCCTCGACGGGTACCCACCTCGACGGGCACCGAGTGAGACTTGATGTTAGACGACGGCACCATCTTCTCCACCGGTTGCCGACCACCGCCGATCGCAAGCTGATCGAGTCGGGTGTCCTCACGGGAGTCGGCCGCCTCCCGATGTGAGACCCGGCCCGTCGGGCGCACCGATCTGAAGCGGCAGAACGCGATTAGCGCAGCCGAAGACAATCGGAGTGACGTAAAGAGCAGCGTCGCGGTTGATTCAGGGTTCCACGCTGACTCGAAGGTACGCCGCATGTCCCCTATCGTCCGGGGTCATGATCGTCACCCCCAGCAGGGACGTCCCGGAGGTGACGTCAGGGTTGGCGTCGAGTCGCGCTTCGAGTTGATAGGTGATGGTCTGCCCTCCCTTGAGGACGAAGGGCGGAACGAGCGTCTGGCCGAGGAAGTCCGTTCCGGTTCCCTCGACCACGTACGGCGCAGCCACCCACACATTGCTGGCCGGATCAAGCATGCGCATTGTGCCCTTCGGCATGATCGAGGCACCGGGGTACCCGCACGAACAGTGGCCAAAGGACACCACCAGATGCACGTCCGGGATGTCGACGGGCCTGGTGTTGGTCAGCGTGACCGTGACGTTGATCGGGTCCCCGCCGGGGCGCAGCAGCGGTGAGTCCGGGCCGGCGATGACGGCGTCAATCCCGCCGACCGATTTCGCGGGGGGAATCGGAGGCGGGGCCGGCAGAGTCGACGAGGTGACTATCGGCAGGACCGATGGGCCGGATGTCGTTGTCGTGTGCGGAGCTGCGCAGCCGGCTGCGGCCAGAGCCGTCGCCGCGCCGATGACGACGAGCATCCTCGATGACGCGTTCACGGTGTTCCTCCCGCCAGTCGTTGAGCAAACGAACTTTCATTCTATTCCGCTCCGCGGCCATGGGCGGCCGGATCGGCCGTGGGTATGGTGACTCATGTGAGCACCAGCAATGCCGCTGCTGACCGGGTCGCCGAAATGGCCCACCGGGTCGTGGCCGAACACGACCCCAAGCAGGTTCCCGTCACCGAATTCCTCGGCGCCTGTTACGACGCCGGACTGTCCTGGGTGAATTTCCCGGAAGGCCTTGGCGGCCTTGGGGTGTCACGAGCGCTGCAGGCCGTCGCCGACACGATCCTGCAAGGCGCCGGCGGCCCGGTTCCGCTGGGCCTTAACCCGATGGGTTACGGCATGGCCGCGCCCACGGTGCGCGAGCATGCGCAGAGCGAGGACCTCAAGAAGTTCTTCCTGCGGCCGCTGGCCACCACCGAGGACATCTGGTGTCAGCTGTTCTCCGAGCCGGGCGCGGGCTCGGATCTCGCCGGGCTGGCGACGTCTGCGGTGCCCGACGGAGGAGAGTGGGTGATTAACGGCCAGAAGGTGTGGACCAGCCTGGCGCACAAGGCACGGTGGGGTCTGCTGCTGGCCCGTACTGATCCCGACGCGCCCAAGCACAAGGGACTGACCTACTTCGTTCTGGACATGCACGCTCCCGGGGTGGAATGCCGGCCGCTGCGACAGATGACCGGCCAGGCCGAGTTCAACGAGGTCTACATCACCGACGCCCGCATCCCGGATGTCCACCGCCTCGGCGGGGTGAGCGACGGCTGGCGGGTGGCCATGACGACGCTGATGAACGAGCGCAGCGCACTGGGCGCCAGCGGCAGCCGCCGCGGAGCGGGCACGATCTCCGATGCCGTCTCGCTGTGGGCCGCACGCCCGGACCTGCACTCCCCGGTGCTACGGGACCGGCTCACCCAGCTGTGGCTGCGCGCCGAGGCACAGCGGCTGACCTCCGAGCGGTCCAGGGCCTCGGCGGGTGCCGGCGGCCCCGGGCCGGAGGGTTCGATCGGCAAGATGGTCGGGGCCGAGCTGAATCAGCAGATCTACCAGTTCTGCATGGATCTGCTTGGGCCAGAAGGGATCCTGTACCACAGCTACGACATGTACGGAGCCAACGCGGGAACCGGCGACTGGCGCGGCCCGATCCAGCAGCGGTATCTGCGCAGCCGGGCCAACACCATCGAGGGCGGTACCTCGGAGGTTCTCCGCAATATCCTCGGCGAGCGGGTGCTGGGTCTGCCCGGTGACCTGCGGGCCGACGCCGGGATGCCGTGGAAGGAGGTGCCGCGTGGCTGAGGAGCTTGCGGATCAGCCCAAAGGGCTGGCTGAGGAGCTTGCGGATCAGCCCAAAGGGCTGGCTGAGGAGCTTGCGGATCAGCCCAAAGGGCTGGCTGAAAAGATTGAACATCACGCCGAGTTCGCCTTCACCCCCGAACAGCAGGCGCTGCGCGCCGCGGTCCGCAAGTTCTGCGCCGAGAGCTTCGATGAGGCGACGGTGCGCCGGTTGATGGAGTCCGAGCCCCGGTTCGACCCGGCCGTATGGCGACGGCTGGGATCCGAACTCGGCGTCCTGGGCATGTCGGTGCCGGAAGCCGACGGCGGGGTCGGCGGGTCGCTGGTCGACCAGGCGGTGGCGGTCGAGGAATTCGGCGCGACGCTGGCTTGCGGCCCGCTGTTCGGCACCGTGTACCTGGCCATCCCGGCCCTGGTGGCGTGTCAGGCCGGCCCGGCGCGCGACGGGTTACTGGCCGCCCTGGTCGAGGGTGAGCGCACCGCGGCCTTCGCGGTGGCCGACCGCGCGGGTGCATTCGACCCGGCCGCGTTGGGTGTGACCGCCGGCGGCGACGCCCTGACCGGGACCGTCGAACGGATCGTCGACGCCGATGCTGCCGACGAATTGCTCGTTGCGGCAACGGGTTCGGGCGGAGTGAGCCTCTACGCAGTGGACGCCACCGGCCCGGGCGTGCAGCGCACACCCCTGTTCACCATGGACCTCACCCGGCCGCAGGCCACCGTCGTGCTGACCGATGCACCGGCGCGGCTGCTGGCCGGCCCGGCGGACGCCGAGCGGGTTATCACCCACGCCCTGCAGGTCGGCGCGGCACTGCTGGCAGTCGAACAGGTCGGCGCTGCCCAGCATCTGTTGGACCTGTCCGTGGACTACGCGAAATCGCGACTGCAGTTCGGCCGGCAGATCGGCTCCTTCCAGGCGATCAAGCACAAGCTCGCCGACATGCTCGTCGATCTCGAACACGCCCGCTCGGCTGCCTATCACGCGGTGTGGGCGCTATCCGACGGCTCCGACGACCCGGCCCTGGCGACCAGCATCGCCCAGGCCCTGAGTTCGGCTGCGCTGCAGCGGATTGCGGCCGACGCCATCCAGGTGCACGGCGGCATCGGGTTCACCTGGGAGCACCGGGCACATCTGTATTTCAAGCGCGCCGCCACCGACGCCGCGTTGCTCGGCAACGCCGAGCAGCACCGTTCACGGGTTGCGGATCTAGTGCTCGACAATGCCGTCGCCCACAGCGGTGCGGTCAAAGTGGCAACCGGGCAAGGGTAAGGCTCACCGCTGCGGAAACCGACCCGCTAGCGTCTCGCACACACACGCAGATGGAGGAAGCATGGCTGACAAGGTGTCGGACTCGGTCAAGATCAACGCCTCTCCCGAAGAGGTGATGGCCGTGATCGCCGATCTCGAGGACTATCCCAACTGGAGCGACGGCTTCACCAACGTCGACATCGTCAGCACTCACGACGACGGCGCCGCCAAAGACGCCGCGTTCAGCATCTCCACCCCGGTGGGCAAGGACACCTACGAGATCTCCTATGTCTGGACCGGCAATGAGGCGGTCAGTTGGACGCTGAACTCCGACGATGCCGGCAAACCGAAGTCGAGCATGATGAGAAAGCTTGACGGCACCTACCGGCTCACGCCCGACGGCGACGCCACGTTGGTGACCTACGAGCTGGAGATCGACCCGAAGATCCCGATGATGGGCTTCATGAAGAAGAAGGCAGCCTCGACGATCGTTGACCAGGCCCTCAACGGGCTGAAGAAGCGGGTCGAAAAAGGCCGCTGAGGCGACTGCATCAGCGGAAGCGCCGGCGGTAGGCGGTTTCGTCCCAACCGGTGAGGAACTTCGTCGCCGCGTCGTACCCCTTGAGGTACAGCGCGTCGATCTGGCGTCCGGTAATGCCGAAATCCAGCACGCCCACGTCCCCGGAGTCGACCCGGATGGTCCGCGAACTGACCCACGGCTGATTGAGGTAGGCCTGGTCACGGCCAACGAGCACCGTGGTGATCACGTCTTCGAGCAGATGCGGGCCGCCGAAGACCCGCAGTGGCGCCAGTCCGGGCACCACTTTGTCATTGCCGGCCGGCAGATTCGGCAGCACGGTCACTCCCAGCGTCGGCCACCGCGGAGGTTTGCCGTCGAGGCGGTCCAGCGAGTCGATGGGGTAGTTGGACAGCAGCCCGCCGTCGAGGAGGGTGGACTCGAGTCCGGCGGCGCTGGTGAGGTGAACGGGCCGGAACAGGAAGGGAATCGACATCGAGGCTCGCACCGCATCGGCGACCGGTTGCTCGTCGGGATCCATGCCGTACACGCTTCGGTAGTCCCACGGCAGGCGGACCAGTTGTCCGCGCGTGACGTCGGTGGCCGTGACCACCAGCCGGTAGCGGCGGTCTTCGGGAACCTGGTCGTCGCGCAGGCGCAGATCCCCGAAAGTCTCCACACCCAGGCTCTTGAGCTGTGCGGCGACGAAGTCATGCACGTAGTCGCCCTTGTAGACGCCGTTGCCCTGCAGGATCGCCCAGGCCGGCCCCAGTAGCGGGACGCGCTCGATCGGACCCGGGTCCAGGAACTTCCCATAGTCCAGGCTCAGCACGAGATCACGGATCTCCTGCGGCCCAACGGTATCGGTCTTCGCGGCCGCCGCGACGATTGATCCCACGATGGAGCCGGCCGACGTGCCGGCGATCCGGTTGGCGCGGTACCCGGCCTCCATGAGCCGCACGACGGCGCCGACCAATCCGATGCCCTTCACGCCGCCCCCGGCGAGCACGAGGTCAAGTGGTTTGGCGCGCTTGGTCTTTGATGCTGTGGTCGCCATCGTCACCTCTCCAGTACGGCGTCGATCGCACGGTAGATGCGCTGCTCGCTGACCGGGCGCGGCGTGCCCAGTTGTTGCGCCCACAGACTTACCCGGAATTCCTGAATCAGCCGGGCGATGTCACGAACATCCTCTGCGGCACCCCGCGACGGGGACAGAGCCCGCACAAGTTCGTGGTGGGCGTCCTGCACAGCGTGTACCCGCGCCATCCGCTCGCCGTCAGCCGCCGGCGCCTGGGCCAGCCGGTCCAGGCGCCGGCAGATGGCGGTGAGGTAGCGGGTGAGGTCGCCCAGGTGCGCCGCGCCGGTGGCCGCGACGAAGCCGGGGCCGACGAGCGTTGCCAGTTGGCTGCCGATGTCGGCGACGGCCTGGGCTTGGGCGGGCGGCGCGGTGCCCGGCAGCGCGAGGTGCACTTCCTGCAGTGCGGTCAACGCCTTCTCCACGCGGCCGAGGATGTCTGCGCTGGTCTGCGGGAGTCCGCCCGCCACCCGTTGGCGTGCGCCGTCGAACCCGGCGCGGTTCCACACTTCGGGCATCAGGACGTCGACGGCGGCGTCCGCGCAGTCCTCGAGCAAAGCGGCCAGCGACCCGTCGGGATTGTTTCCGAGCACCAGCCGCCGACGCGGATCGAGTTGCTTCTCCAGGGATTTCACCGGTGATGGGCAGCTGATCCGCAAAAGCCGGCGCACGGCGGGCCGCATCGCGGCATCCCGCTCGGCTGCGGTGGCGAAAACCCGGAGGTCCACTGCCGCTGAAGCGGCGACCAGACCGGGGTAGCCACGCACACCGGCACTGGAGATGCTGCGGGGCATCTCGTCGAGATCATCGGGCCAACTGCGAAGTCCGTTGCGCTCCAAGGTCCCGACCGCCTCCACGATGGCGCGCCGAGTCTGTCCGGCCAACTTCGTCTGCAGCGCGCCGAGGTCCTTGCCGCGAGCCAGCTCCGCCCCGTCGGGGGATTCGACGGCGAAGGTCACCCGCAGATGGGCCGGCAGCTTCTCCAGATCGAACGCATCAATCGGGATCAGAATGCCGCTGGCCCTGTGCAATTCGCGCTGGATCGTCTCCAGCAGCGGCTCCTCGCCGGGCTCCATTTGCGCGAGCAGCGCGCGGGCGGTGTCGGGCGCGGGAACGAAGTTGCGCCGCAGGTCTTTCGGCAGCGACTTGATCAGTGCCGTCAGCAGCTCCTCCCGCAGCGCGGGGACCTGCCAACCGAATTCCTGGCCGCCCAGCCTGGCGAGCACCGCGACCGGGACGTGCACGGTGACACCGTCGTCGGCTGCGCCGGGTTCGAATCGGTAGCTCAGCGGCAGCGACAGATCCCCGGCCTGCCAGCGGTCGGGACGGTCGGCGTCGGCGTCGGCGACCCGCAGCAGGTCCGCGCGCGTCATCGTGAGCAGCTGGGGGGTGTGGTTTCGCTGCTTGCGCCACCACCCGTCGAAATGCCCGGTGGACAGCACATCCCCCGGGATGCGCGTGTCGTAGAAGGCGAAGATCTCGTCGTCGCCGACCAGCAGATCGCGCCGGCGTGCGCGTTCCTCCAATTCGGCCACCTCGGCACGCAACCGGGTGTTGTCGGCGAAGAACTGGTGGCGGGTCTGCCAGTCCCCCTCGACCAGAGCGTGGCGGATGAACAGCTCGCGGGCCGCCTGCGGATCGACCGCCGCGTAACCGACCCGACGGCGGGCAACCAGCGGCAGGCCGAACAGCGTCACCCGCTCGTAGGCCTGCACCGCGCCGCGGTGGGCGTCCCAGTGCGGCTCGCTGTAGGTGCGTTGCAGCAGATGCCCGGCCACCCGTTCAACGGCCTCCGGTTCGATGCGCGCCCCGGTGCGCCCGTAGAGCCGGCTGGTTTCGACCAGGTCGGCGACCACCACCCAGCGAGGCGGATGGCGGGTCAGCACCGACCCCGGGGCCAGAACGAACTTCGCGTTGCGTGCGCCGGTGTATTCGCGCGAGTCGCCCTCGCGCAGCCCGACATGGGACAACAGTCCGGCCACCAGCGCCGCATGCACCCGCGCGGCATCGGCGGGCTCTGCGGCGCCGTCGGCCTCCTGTCCACTTCGCAGGCCGATGCCTGCGGCGATACCGCGCAGCTGACCGACCAGGTCCTGCCACTCCCTGATCCGCAGATAGTGCAGGAAATCCTCACGGCACATCCGCCGAAAGGCGCTGCCCGACATGGCTTTGCGCTGACCGCGCAGATAGTTCCACAGGTTGAGATAGGACATGAAGTCGCTGCTCTCATCGGCGAACCGGGCATGCTTGGCGCGCGCGGCCTCCTCCTTCTCCGCGGGCCGCTCCCGGGGATCGGGGATGGACAACGCCGCGGCGAGAACCAGCACCTCCGGTAAGCAGCCTTCTACGTCGGCCTGCAGGATCATCCGGCCCAGCCGGGGATCCACCGGGAGCTGCGCCAGTCTGCGTCCGAGATCGGTGATGAGCCCGTCGGCGTCGAACGCGCCCAGCTCCTGCAGGACGGCGATCCCGTCGTTGATGCTGCGCCGTTCGGGCGGGTCGAGGAACGGGAAGTCGGCGACGTCCCCGAGTTGCAGTGCGGCCATCTGCAGGATCACCGCGGCCAGGTTGGTCCGCAGGATCTCCGGGTCGGTGAAGCGGGGCCTGCCGTCGAAGTCCGACTCCGAGTACAGCCGGATGCAGACCCCCGGTGAGGTGCGACCCGACCGACCGGCGCGCTGGGCGGCCGACGCCTGGGAGATCGGTTCGATCGGCAATCGCTGCACCTTGGTGCGCCTGCTGTAGCGGGAGATTCGTGCGGTACCCGGGTCGATCACGTAGCGGATTCCCGGCACGGTCAACGACGTCTCGGCGACGTTGGTGGCCAGCACCACCCGCCGGGTCAGCCGGCTCGTGTTGGGCGCGAAGACCTTGTGCTGTTCGGCCGTCGGCAGCCGCGCGTATAGCGGCAGCACCTCGACGTCGCGCTGAGTTCCGCGATATGCGCCCCGGATCGCTTCCGCGGTGTCGCGGATCTCCCGTTCCCCGGACAGGAACACCAGCACGTCTCCGGGCGGCTCCGCGGAGAGTTCCCGCAGCGCATCGATGATCGCCTCGGTCTGATCGCGCGGTTCGACGCGGACCACCTCGTGGTCGGGGTCGTCGGGGTCGCCGCTCGAGTCGACGATGCCGCCGAGGGACGAGGCGGAGGAGGAGCGAGACGTTGAGCCGGTCGAGTCGAGGGTTGAATCGTCGTCCTCTCCGCGGCCGGGGACCGGGAGTTCCAATGGGCGGTAACGGATTTCGACCGGGTAGGTGCGGCCGGAGACCTCGACGATCGGGGCCGGTCCCGCGGGGCTGCCGCTGAGTCCGATTTCGGCACCGCCGAAGTGTGCGGCGAACCGCTGCGGTTCGATGGTCGCGGAGGTGACGATCAGTTTGAGATCAGGCCGCCGGGGCAGCAGCTGGCGCAGGTAACCGAGGAGGAAGTCGATGTTGAGGCTGCGCTCGTGGGCCTCGTCGAGGATCAGGGTGTCGTAGCGGAGCAGACGGCGATCGCGTTGGATCTCGGCGAGCAGGATTCCGTCAGTCATGAGCTTGACCAAGGTCCGGTCGCTGACCTGGTCGGTGAACCGCACGCTGTAGCCGACGGCTTGACCCAGCGGCGTGGCGAGTTCTTCGGCGATGCGTTCGGCAACGGTGCGGGCGGCCAACCGGCGCGGCTGGGTGTGCCCGATCATGCCGCGCACACCGCGGCCGATGTCCAGGCAGATCTTGGGCAGCTGAGTGGTCTTGCCGGATCCGGTCTCACCGGCCACCACGACGACCTGGTGGGCGGAGATGGCCGCGGCCAGTTCCCCGCGCAACCGGCTGACCGGCAGATCCGGATAGCTGATGGCCGGAACGGCGGCGGCCCGGGCGGCCATCAGGCGCTCGGCGGCGGCGACCTGCCGGGACAGTTCCCCGAACTTCTCGGGGCTGACGGGCGAGCGCAGCCGGCGATCCAGGCGGGCGGCGTCGCGAAGGGTCAGACCATCCAGGCGCGCACGCAACTCGCGCACGTCAACGCCGGACGCCTGGGACACTGGACTGAGGATAGTTCTGGGATGGGGATAGTTGCCGAAGGGGTGAACCATGACGACAGCACTGATCGTCGGTGCTCTGCTGCTGCTCGCCGTCGGCCTGGTCTCCAGTCAGCTGTTCCGGCTCAAGGACTGGCTCGATCGCCAGCCGGCCATCCCCAACCCCGAGCCCGACACCGACGATCCGGACCGCCCCGGGACCGGCGGACCGCAGTAGGGCGCGGAGCCTCAGATCCCGATGGTCAACTGGGTGTAGATCAGCGGGGCGATCTTCTCGGCCATGTACAGGTGCCCGGCGTCCGTCGGATGAACCCCGTCGTGGCCGATCAGATCGGGACGTCCGACGAACCAGCCGGCGTCGATGGGGTCGACGAACGTCGCGCCGATGGCGGCGGCCTGGGACCGCAGGCTGTTGCGAATGGTCAGTACCGCCGGAGGCGGGGTGGCGGTCGGCCAGGGCGGACCGATCACCAGAACCCTCGCGTCCGGCGCGACGAACCGCGCCAGGTGCAGGGTGCCGGCGGCCAGTTCGGGGAACTGGGACGGGTTCACCGGTTGGTCGTTGCGGGATCCGAAGAACACCACCAGGACGTCGTTGCGGTGCACCGCCCGCGCCGTCAGGTCCTGAAAGACGCTGCCGTGTTTGCCGGGTTGTCCGTACCCGGCACCGCCCTCGGCTGCCACGTCGGCCTGGATGGCGACCCCGCGGCGGGCGAGCAGTTTCCACGCCTGCTCGGTCCAGGACCGCGGCCCGTTGCCGCCCTCGGTGGTGCCGGCGGTGTAGGAATCGCCGATGACGGCGATGTGGGTGGGCGCCGCGGCCTGACCGGACGGCGCACCGGAAACGGCCGGCACCGCACCGGCGACCACGATCACGGTCGCCGCCGCAGCGCGAAAAACGGCTTGTCTCAACCTCACCGGCACCTCACAGAGTCGGCTCAGCCTAATGCCGACTCAGCCTGCTCGGGTGGAAGGCGGCGCCGGCCGAGTCTCCCGCGTCCCCGCGACCGCGTGCAGCCTGCCCGCCGGGGCGTCGGGGCGCACATCTCGGGTGGCGACCATCCGGCGCATCCAGCGTTGCGCCGGTTCCTCGACGAGGTGGTAAAGCAGCATCGCCGCCACCATGGCCACCGCGATCAGGCCCGCCACAGCGACCTTGGCCTGCGTCATCGACAGGATGATGTGGTACTGCCGAACGGCCCAGTCCCACACCGTGTGCACGGGTTCGTGAATCATGTACAGGCTGAACGAAATCCGGCCGCCGTAGTGCATGAGCCGAGTCGACAGAACCGCGGGCAGTGAACCGGTGCCGACCGACAGCGCCACCACTACGGGAAGAAACAGCACCGCCGTCAGCGCACCGGAGTCCACCATTCCGGTCACCGGGTGGGCGTTGAAGTAGTACAGGCCCGCCACGATGGCTGCGACGAGGGCCACCGAGACGTAACCGGCGGCGCGGCGGCCGGCGTCGGAGAGCCGCGACCGGCGCACCGCAGCGCACGCGAGCGCCCCGGCGGCGAACTGCGCGACGATCCTCGGCAACCAACTCCAGGGCGTGTAGAGCATCCCGCTGCCCAGGAGCAGAACGGTCGGCGGCAGAGCGGCAAAGACGGCCAGCATCAACAGTGTTCGCGTTCGCGACACCCGGGCGATCCGGAAGACCACCAGAACCAACCCTCCGAACAACAAGTAGGCCAACCATTCGGCGCTGATCGACCAGGCCGGGCCGTCCCAGCTGGTGTCGTCGAAGAAGGGATCGAACCACAGTTGGACCATCAGCAGTTGCCGGAGGTAGCTGATGGCGGTGAGCTTCTCGGCATCCGGTGACGGGACATTGCCGACGTGCAGTGTGACGATGATCCACAGCCCAGCCAGGTGCATCGTGACCAGATAGATCGGCCACACCCGCGAGAGGCGCAGCCAGAGGAAATGCAGGGTCCCGCGGGCCGACCACTCCGGCCCCATCCGGTCCAGGTAATTCCACGTCAGCACGAAACCGCTGAGGATGAAGAACAGATCCACGCCTTGGGCCCCGGCGTCGAACAGCGGCGCCATGTCGTCGTGCAGTCGCGGAGACGCCGCCCACAACGGCGGCCGGTAGTGAAACAGCACCACCCACAGCGCGGCGACGATGCGCAGACCGGTCAGCGCTCGGATCTCTCCGGTTCGCACGGCAGTCATCCACAGGGACTCTATCGGCCGAGGCGTCCCGGGCCGGGTTGGCGGGGCCTACGCCGAGAATGCCGGATCAGAGGACGTCGATGATGTCGTTCTTCAGCGCCTCGGCCTGGGTGCCGAACACGGCCTGCACGCTATTGCCGACCGCGATCACCCCGGCCGCGCCGAGCGCCTTGAGCCGGCTGTGGTCCACCCTGGACGGGTCGGCCACATCCATCCGCAGCCGGGTGATGCAGGCGTCGACGTTGACCAGGTTCTCCCGGCCGCCGAACGCCGCGATCAACTGCTCGGCCTTGCTGTCGGTGAGCGGACGGGCCGCCGTCGCGACGCCCGCAGCGCCGGCTGCGACCGCGGTGGCCGAGACGGTGCCGTCGCTGAGGTTGGCCTGTTCCTCGGCTTCGAACTCGCCTTCCGGCTCGCGGCCGGGCGTGCGCATGTTCCACTTCGTGATGACGAACCGGAACAGCGCGTAATAGACGACGAAGAACACCAAGCCCATCCCGACGAGCAACGGGACGTTCTTGGCCGCCGGTGCGGTGCCGTAGAGCAAGAGATCCATCAGACCGGCGGAGAACGAGAAGCCGAGGTGTATGTCGAGCAGGTAGGCGATCGCCAGCGACAGCCCGGTCAGGATCGCGTGAATGATGTAAAGCGGGAACGCGACGAACATGAACGCGAATTCGAGCGGTTCGGTGACCCCGGTCAGGAACGCCGTGAGCCCGGCCGCCGACAGGATGCCGAACGCCACCTTCTTCTGGCGCTTGTTGGCCACCTGAATCATCGCCAGCGCCGCACCCGGCAGCCCGAACATCAGGATCGGATAGAAACCCGCGGTCAGATGTCCACCCGTTGGGTCGCCGGCGGTGAACCGGGTCAGCTCGCCGGTGACGACCGTGCCGTCGGGCTTGGTGTAGCTGCCGTAGAGGAACCACACATAGGAGTTCAGAATGTGATGCAGGCCAACGGGTATCAGCATCCGGTTGGCGAACCCGTAGGTGAACGCGCCCAGTGCGCCCGAGGCGCCGATGAACTTGCCCAACCCGGTCAGGCCCGAGTTGAACACCGGGTAGAAGTAGCTCATCGCGAAGGCCACCACCAGCGTGGCCAGCGAGACCGCGATGGGGACGAACCGCCGGCCGCCGAAGAATCCGAGGTAGGGCGGCAATTGGATGGTGTGGTAGCGGTCGAACAGCCAGGCGGTGAGGAGCCCGACGATGATGCCGCCCAGAACGCTGTAGTTGATCTGGGCCTGTTTGCCGGCTTTGTCGAGCACTCCCTCCAGCACGAACGGCGACATGGTCTTGAACACGGCCTGCATCACCAGGTAGCCGACCACGGCGGCCAGAGCGGTGGACCCATCGGCCTTGCGGGCGAACCCGATCGCCACACCGACGGCGAACAACAGTGCCAGGTTGTCGAAGAGCGCCCCGCCGGCCGCGCTCATGGCCTGGAAGAACGGGCCGATGACCGGGGCCTTGATCTTGCCCAGCAGGTCGTCCTGACCCAGCCGCAGCAGGATGCCGGCGGCCGGCAGCACC
>JBAXUD010000469.1:0-2966 GCA_037129875.1 Mycobacteriaceae bacterium | reverse complement strand
GGCAGCAGGCCCAGGGTGACCTCGGGCAGGCCGATCGCGCTGCCCTTGACGTCGGCAGCGATGCGGCGATGGCAGGCCAGGGCGATCTCCAGGCCACCGCCCAGTGCGGCGCCGTTGATGGCCGCGACGACGGGCTTGCCCAGGGTCTCCAGCGCGCGCAGGTCGGCCTTGATCTCCTCGACCTCGGCGAAGATCTCACCGGCGTTCTCCGGTCCGGCGGTGATCATCGCTTTGAGGTCGCCACCGGCGAAGAAGGTCTTCTTCCCGCTGGTGATCACCACCCCGGTGATCGAATCCTTCTCGGCGACAAGGCGTTCAACGGCCTTGTGCATCGACTCCTTGTAGTGCTCGTTCATCACGTTCGCCGAGCCGGTCGGGTCATCGAGGGTCAGGGTGACGATGCCGTCGGCATCCTTGTCCCACTGAATGGTGTTTTCTGCCATGGCTTTTCGCTTAGCTCCTAAATTATCCGGCGCTTAGACGCGCTCGATGATGGTGGCGACGCCCATGCCGCCGCCGATGCACAGGGTGATCAACGCGCGCTTGGCGCCGCGACGCTCCAGCTCGTCGACCATGGTGCCGGTGATCATGGCGCCGGTGGCACCCAGCGGGTGGCCCATCGCGATGGCGCCGCCATTGACGTTGAGATTCTCGCTGGGGATGCCCAGGTCCTTCTGGAACTTCAGCACCACCGAGGCGAAGGCCTCGTTGAGCTCCCAGAGGTCGATGTCCTCGGGCTTGAGGCCGGCCCGGTCCAGCGCCTTCAGCGCCGCCGGGGTGGGCCCGACGAGCATGATGGTCGGGTCGGCGCCGCTGGTGGCGGTGGCCACGATGCGCGCCCGCGGGGTTAGGCCGTTGACCTTCCCTGCTTTTTCTGAGCCGACGAGCACCAGCGCGGCGCCGTCGACGATGCCGGAGCTGTTGCCGCCGGTGTGGACGTGGTTGATCTTCTCGACCCAGTGGTACTTCTGCATCGCCACGTCGTCGAAGCCGGCCATCGCGGCCAGGCCCTCGAAGGCGGGCTTGAGCTTGCCGAGGCTCTCCGCGGTGGTTCCGGGCCGCATGTGCTCGTCATGGTCGAGGATCAGCAGGCCGTTCTGGTCGCGAACCGGGACCACCGACTTGGCGAAGTAGCCGCCCGACCAGGCCGCGGCCGCGCGGTCCTGGGACTGCGCCGCGTAGGCGTCGACGTCGTCGCGGGTGAAGCCCTCCAGGGTGGCGATCAGGTCGGCGCCGATGCCCTGCGGGACGATGTAGGCGTCGTAGTTGGTGGCCGGGTCGGCCATCATGGCGCCGCCGTCCGAACCCATCGGGACGCGGCTCATCGACTCCACGCCGCCGGCATAGACCAGGTCGTCCCAGCCGGAGCGGACCTTCTGCGCGGCGATGTTGACGGCCTCGAGGCCGGATGCGCAGAACCGGTTGAGCTGGAAGCCGCCGACGGTGTCGGGCATGCCCGCCGCGATCACGGCGGTGCGGGCGATATCGCCGCCCTGGTCACCGACCGGGGACACGCAGCCCAGGATGACGTCGCTGATCATGTTCTCGTCGAGGTTGGGGTGGCGAGAGCGCATCTCGTCGATCAGACCGGTGACGAGATTGAGCGGCTTGACCTCGGTCAGGGCGCCGTTCTTGCCCTTTCCGCGCGGGGTGCGGATGGCCTCGTAGATGAAGGCTTCTTCGGACATGGTGGATTCCTCTTCAGTTCAAGGATTTGGGTGACGTTACCGGCACTGTGCAGCAGCTTAGTCCGCTGGTGCGGCCGCCTCACAAATGCCCCGGCCAACCTGTTGGTTGGGAGCCGCGGCAGTAGGCTTCGCTGCCATGACGGTCCGCCGGCTACAGCCGTTCTCGGTGAACATCTTCGCGAAGATGTCGGCGCTGGCCGCCAACGTCGGGGCGGTGAATCTGGGGCAGGGCTTTCCGGATGAGGACGGCCCGGCGGCCATGCTGGAGGTGGCGCGCCAGGCGATCGCCGACGGCGTGAACCAGTACCCGCCCGGGCCGGGTATCGCCGAACTGCGCGAGGCCGTCGCAGCCCAGCGCAGCCGGCGCTACGGTCAGCAGTTCGACCCGGAGTCCGAGGTGCTGGTCACCGTCGGCGCCAGCGAGGCGATCGCCGCTGCCGTGCTCGGTCTGGTCGAGCCGGGCTCCGAGGTGCTGCTGCTGGAGCCCTACTTCGACACCTACGCCCCGGTGATCGCCATGGCCGGTGCGCACCGGGTGCCGGTGCCCCTGGTGCCCGACGGGCGCGGCTTCGCCCTCGATGTCGACGCCGTGCGCGCCGCGATCACGCCGCGCACCCGAGCGATCGTCGTCAACTCCCCGCATAACCCGACCGGCATGGTGCTGGGCGACGACGAGTTGCGCGCCCTGGCCGAGGTGGCGGTGGCGGCCGATCTGCTGGTGATCTCCGACGAGGTCTACGAGCGGCTGGCGTTCGACGGCCGCGAGCACCGGCCGGTGGCGACCTACCCGGGCATGGCCGATCGCACCGTGACGATCTCCAGCGCGGCCAAGATGTTCAACTGCACCGGCTGGAAGATCGGGTGGGCGTGCGGTGCACCGGAACTGGTCGCCGGGGTGCGGGCGGCCAAGCAGTACCTCAGTTACGTCGGTGGGGCGCCGTTTCAGCCGGCGGTCGCCTATGCGCTCAACAACGAGGACGTGTGGGTGGACGGGCTACGGGACTCACTTCAGTCGAAGCGGGACAAGCTGGCCGCCGCGCTGACCGGCCTCGGTTTCGACGTGCACGCCAGCTCCGGCACCTATTTTCTGTGCGCCGATCCGCGTCCGCTCGGCTTCGACGACAGCACCGCGTTCTGCGAGGAGTTGCCGCACCGCGCCGGGGTGGCGGCTATCCCGATGTCGGCGTTCTGCGACCCCGGCCGCACCCCAGAGGTCTGGAAGCATCTGGTGCGCTTCGCGTTCTGCAAGCGCGACGAAACCCTCGACGAGGCGATCAG
>JBAXUD010000468.1:0-2972 GCA_037129875.1 Mycobacteriaceae bacterium | reverse complement strand
AATTCGGCTTCGGGCGGGCCGCCCAATTCAGCTTCAGCGCCGTAGAACTGGGTAAGGAATTGCTCCACCAGCGCGGCCTCGGCGGAGTCACCGGGATCCCCCGGCTTCTCGACGATCCAGCCACGCTGCCCGCGCACCCGGCCGCCGCGTACGTGGAACACCTGCACGGCGGCCTCGAGGTCGTCGTCCGCGAAGGCCACCACGTCGGCGTCTGTGCCGTCGCCGAGGACCACCGCCTGCTTCTCCAGGGCGCGCTTGAGTGCGCCGAGATCATCGCGCAACCGTGCCGCCCGTTCGAAATCCAGCTCGGCGGCGGCGGCGTTCATCTGCCGTTCCAGGTCGCGGGCGAAGCGGTCGGTCTTGCCGGACAGGAAGTCGCAGAAGTCCGCCACGATCCGGCGGTGCTCAGCGGCGCTGACCCGGCCCACGCAGGGCGCCGCGCACTTGTCGATGTAGCCCAGCAGGCACGGACGCTCGATCTGGCTGTGTCGCTTGAAGACTCCGGCCGAGCAGGTGCGTGCCGGAAACACCCGGGTCAACAGGTCGAGGGTCTCCCGGATGGCCCAGGCGTGCGAGTACGGCCCGAAGTAGCGCACCCCCTTGCGCCGCGGCCCCCGATAGATCATCAGCCGCGGGTACTCCTCGTTGAGCGTGACCGCCAGCACCGGGTAGGACTTGTCGTCGCGGTAGCGGACGTTGAACCGCGGGTCGAACTCCTTGATCCAGTTGTACTCGAGTTGCAGCGCCTCCACCTCGGTGGTCACCACGGTCCACTCGACCTTCGCGGCGGTAGTCACCATCTGCCGGGTCCGCGGATGCAGGCTCGCCAGGTCGGCGAAGTACGACGTCAGGCGGCTGCGCAGACTCTTGGCCTTACCGACGTAAATGACGCGCCCGTGAGAATCGCTGAACCGGTAGACGCCCGGCTCTGCCGGGATGGACCCGGGTGCCGGCCGATAGGTCGCGGGATCGGACACGTCTGACTAGGTTAGTCGGGCCGGCCCCGGCTAGCCCGAGCCCGGCCGGTAGCGGGCCATCAACTGGCGGATGGTGTCCATCGCGGAAACCGCGCGCTCACGGTCGACCGACTGGACGGCCACCAATGGCACGTATTCGTGCGCCTCGAGATCCACCCGCGCCCAGCGCTTACCCGCGGGGAACGAGACATCCACCACCTGAGCCCACGGAATCAACCTGTCCTCGACGACATTTCGCACCTGTACACCGGCGGGCCCCACCCGCACCCTGGGCCGGGTCAGTATCAGAACGCCGCCGGCCAGCAGCAGCGCCAGCCCGGCCATCGCAATCTGGTCGGCACCGCGCAGGTTCGCCCCGGCGGATCTGTTGTTGAGGATCGCGACGACGATGCCGACCACCGCGATGAACGCGGCGACCGAGCACGCCACCAGTCGCATCAGCCGGGGCCGGAACTCGGCATCCCAGCCGACGGTCGTCGATTTGCTCATGCCCGCAGATCGCGCAATGTCAGCGCGGTGGACAACGCCGCGGCAGCGGCCTGGGCGCCCTTGTCCTCCGCCGAGCCGGGCAGTCCGGCGCGATTGACGGCCTGCTGCTCGTTCTCCGTCGTCAGCACACCGTTGGCCACCGGGGTGGCGGCGTCCAGGGACACCCTGGTCAGGCCCTGCGTGACGGCATCGCAGACGTAGTCGAAGTGCGGAGTTTCACCGCGGATCACCACGCCGAGAGCGATCACCGCGTCGTGGGTGCGGGCGAGTTCCTGTGCGATGACGGGAATCTCGATGGCACCGTGCACCCGGACAACCGTCGGGTCCACCACACCGCAGCCGTCGGCCACCCGACGGGCACCGTCAAGCAGTGCATCGCAGATCTTCGGGTGCCAGGTGCTCGCCACGATGGCCAGCTTCACGCCGGAGGCGTCCATCTCGGGGACCTCCGGGATGCCGTCCCCGGCGCTCATCGGCGGCTCACAATGCGCCGCCGAGGTCGCCCGGCAGAGCGACGCCGTCATCGTCGTAATCCTCCAGGCCCGCGAGTTCATGGCCCATCCGGTCGCGCTTGGTCCGCAGATAGCGGATGTTCTCGGCGTTCGCGCGCACGGGAAGCGGAACGCGATCGACCACCTGCAACCCGTAGCCGTCCAGACCGACCCGCTTGGCGGGGTTGTTGGTGAGCAGTCGCATGGAGCGAACCCCGAGATCCACCAGAATCTGAGCGCCGACCCCGTAGTCACGGGCATCGGCGGGCAACCCGAGCTCCAGATTGGCATCGACGGTGTCGGCACCGGCGTCCTGCAGCTGATACGCCTGCAGCTTGTGCATCAGGCCGATACCCCGGCCCTCGTGGCCGCGCATGTACAGCACCACCCCGCGACCTTCGGCGGCCACCATTTCCATCGCGGCGTCCAGTTGCGGACCGCAGTCGCACCGCTGGGAGCCGAACACGTCGCCGGTCAGACATTCGGAGTGCACCCGGACCAGTACGTCGTGCCCATCGTTCTCCGGACCCGCGATGTCGCCCCGAACCAGTGCGACGTGTTCGACCTGGTCGTAAATGTTGGTGTAGCCCACTGCGCGGAACTCGCCGTGACGGGTCGGAATTCGCGCCTCGGCGACCCGTCGGACGTGCTTCTCGTGCTTGCGCCGGTATTCGATGAGGTCGGCGATCGAGATCAGCGCCAAGCCGTGTTCGTCGGCGAAGATCCGCAGTTCGTCGGTCTGAGCCATCGCGCCCTCGTCCTTCTGGCTGACGATTTCGCAGATGGTCCCGGCCGGCCGCAGACCGGCCATCCGGGCCAGGTCGACGGCGGCCTCGGTGTGGCCGGGCCGGCGCAGCACCCCGCCGTCCTTGGCGCGCAGCGGTACCACGTGACCGGGTTTGGTGAAGTCGTTGGCGACGCTGGACGGATCGGCCAGCAGCCGCATGGTGGTGGCCCGGTCGGAGGCCGATATGCCGGTGCCGACGCCGATTTTGGCGTCGACGGTGACGGTGTA
>JBAXUD010000467.1:0-2992 GCA_037129875.1 Mycobacteriaceae bacterium | reverse complement strand
CGCAGGACTGCATCCAGGTGCACGGCGGCATCGGCTTCACCTGGGAGCACGACACCAACGTCTACTACCGGCACACCCTCGGCCTGGTCGCGGCATTCGGCCGGTCCCATGAATACCCGCAGCGCGTCTTCGACACCGCGACCACCACCGGCATGCGACCGCTGGACATCGACCTCGACCCCGACACCGAGAAGCTGCGCGAGGAGATACGCGCCGAAGTTGCTGCGCTCAAAGCGATTCCGGGCGATGAGCGCAATCCGGCAATCGCCGAAGGCGGCTGGGTACTGCCCTATCTGCCTCAGCCGTGGGGCCGGGCCGCGACACCGGTGGAACAGATCATCATCTCCCAGGAGTTCAGCGCGGGACGGGTCAAACGGCCCGCGATGGGAATCGCCGCCTGGCTGATCCCGTCGATCGTGGCCTATGGCACCGATGAGCAGAAGCAACGCTTCCTCCCCCCCACCTTCCGCGGCGAAATAGTTTGGTGCCAGCTGTTTTCCGAGCCGGGAGCCGGCTCGGATCTGGCCAGCCTGACCACGAAGGCCACCAAGGTCGACGGCGGCTGGCGCATCACCGGCCAGAAGATCTGGACCACCGCTGCGCAGTTCTCGCAGTGGGGCGCACTGCTGGCGCGCACCAACCCCGACGCGCCGAAACACAGTGGCATCAGCTACTTCCTGCTCGACATGAAGCAGCCGGGCGTGGAGGTCAAGCCGCTTCGGGAACTGACCGGCAACGCGTTGTTCAACACCGTCTTCATCGACGACGTCTTCGTTCCCGACGAGTTGGTGCTGGGCCAGGTGGACCACGGCTGGGAGGTCAGCCGCAACACCCTTACCGCAGAGCGTGTTTCGATCGGCAGCGACGAGCCGTGGTTCCTGCCCAGCCTGACCCGTTTCGTCGAGTTCGTCGGCCAGGGATCCTTCGACCAGGTGGGCCACCACCGCGCCGGCGAGCTGATCGCCGAGGGCCACGCCGCCAAGCTGCTGGCCATGCGCTCGACGCTGCTGACCCTGGCCGGCGGTGACGCGATGCCGTCGGCCGCCATCTCGAAGCTGCTGTCGATGCGCACCGGGCAGGGCTACGCCGAGTTCGCGGTGTCCTCGTTCGGGATCGACGGCGCGATCTGGGAGGAGGATTCACTGCAGGGCAAGTGGGCCGAGTTCCTGTTGGCGAGCCGGTCCACCACCATCTACGGCGGCACCTCGGAGGTGCAGCTCAACATCATCGCCGAGCGGCTGCTGGGCCTCCCCCGCGATCCGTAATCCCCGGCGAGCAGACACAAACTCGCACGAATCCGCCAGGAAAAGTGCGAGTTGATGTCTGCTCGCGGGAGGACTGGCGGGAGGAAAGTGCTTACTCGACCTCGATCTGGCGCAGTTCGCGCTTGAGGATCTTGCCGGTCGGATTGCGCGGCAACTCGGCCAGGAAGACGACCTCCCGCGGAACCTTGTAACGCGCCAGGTGATCCCGCACGTACTCCTTGATGGCGTCCTCGGTGACCTGCGCGCCCTCTTTCACGACGACGAAGGCCCGCAGCCGCGCGCCGAAGTCCTCGTCCTCCACGCCGAGTGCGGTGGCCTCCATGACGGCGGGGTGCCCGCTGATGAGGTCCTCGACCTCGGCGGGGAACACGTTCTCGCCGCCGGAGACGATCATCTCGTCGTCGCGTCCGCTGACGTAGAGCAGGTCGTCGTCGTCGAAGTAGCCGACGTCGCCCGACGACATCAGGCCGTCGATGATCTCCTTGCCGCCGCCGCCGGTGTAGCCCTCGAAGGGGAAGAAGTTGCCGACGAAGATCCGCCCGACCTGCCCCTCGGGCACCTCCTTGCCGTGCTCATCGAGGATCTTGACCCGCACACCCCTGATGATCGGGCCGACGGTGGCGGGGTTCTTCTTCAGATCCTGCGGCCGGGCGATCGACACGAACGCGATTTCCGTTGAGCCGTAAAGGTTGTAGACCACCGGGCCGATGTCCTTCATGGTGCGGGTGGCAAGTTCGGCTCCGAGCTGCGAGCCCGAGACGAAGATGATCCGCAGCGACGACAGATCCGGCTTGGACTCCATCTTCTCCAGCGCGTCGAGCGTCCGGGACAGCATCACCGGGACGACGACGATGGCGGTCACCTTGTGTTTGGCAACGTCCTCGAGCACCGTGGCGGGCTTGAACTTGCGGTGCAGTACCAGCGTCGAGCCCAGCGTCATCGCGATGGTGGCGTGCAGATAGCCCAGCGCGTGGAACATCGGCGACGGCAGGGACGTCACCTCGTGGGCCTTGAACGGCACATTCGAGAGCACTCCGCCGATCGGGGCCAGCGTCGGCGGCGCATGCCGGTTGGCACCCTTGGGGGTGCCGGTGGTGCCGCTGGTCAGGATGATGATCGATGACCGCTTGGTGGCTTTGGGCGCCGGATCCGTGCTGCTGCGGGCGATCACTTCGGCCAAGGTCTCGTCGGTGCTGCCCGACGGCTCGGCGGCATCGGGATTGCTGCCCAGTGCCCGCAGCTTGCCCAGCGGCGTCTCGGCCAGCTTCACCGCTTCGCTGTATTCGTCGTCGTAGATGATGACCCTGGCGCCCTCGCGCGCGGAGACGTCCCGGATCTGCGGCCCGGAGAACTCGGTGTTGAGCAGGATGAGGCGCGCACCCACCCGGGCGGCCCCGTAGTTGGCGATCAGGAACCAGCGGTGGTTGCGGGCCAGGATCGCCACCCCGTCACCGCCCGTGACTCCCATCGCCAGCAGCCCGTTGGCCACCGCATTCGAGGCATCGTTGAGTTCGCCGAAGGTCATCGTGCCTTCGTCGTCGATGATCGCGGTCCGGTACGGGGTCCGGCGCGCATTCAGCGCGGGGATCATGCCCACCTCACCCCACTTGCGGACGTCGGCGACCATCCCGAACAGGTTCTGCGGTGGCTCGATTCCGAACGCGCCGGACTCAATCATCTTCTGCAAATAGTGCAGTTCCGCCGAACCACGTTCAGCGAGTTGCTGG
>JBAXUD010000466.1:0-3003 GCA_037129875.1 Mycobacteriaceae bacterium | reverse complement strand
GGGCCGGTTCTAGCCGGGCTGATCGGTGAGTTCGAAGGTGTCGTAGACGAACCCGAGGTCACGGCGGATGCGCTCGGGGTCGAGGTCGAATTTCTCGGGCGAATGCTGGTGGCGGCTCTTGTAGGAGCGCTGCTTCTCGGCTTGCGCCCGCACTTCCTCAACGAAGGCCGCGCTGGGCTCGATCTCGGTGAAATCGAGGATGCGCTTCATCGTCGGCTCGAGGTTCTGCAGGAGGTCGGTGTACCGGACCACGCATAGGTTCTTTTCCGGGATCCGGCCGGAGGTGTACGCCTCATGGAAGGAGCGCAGCATCTCGCAGGAGGCCTGGTAGAGGTTCTCCACCCAGCGCCGCTGGTCCGCCTCGCTCGTGTGGTTCCAGGCGTCGTACCCGTTCTCCAGCACGCCGGACACCAGCGACATTCCCGATGGGATGACCTCGACCGGATCACGGATGATGTACACCAGCTTGGCGTCCGGGTAGCGCTCCAGAACCTCGTCGAGGCGGAAAGTCAGCATGCTGGTCTTGGCCAGTACCCGCTTGGCGTGCTTGTACGCCAGGTTCCGCCGCCAGCACTCCTCGTGGTAGCCGAAGAAGCGCTCCCGGTCGCGGTCCGTAACACCTTCGACGCCCATTTCACGCCGGCACAACTCGCTGCCCCAGCTGTCCTGCCAGGCAAGGAAATACGCCCAGGCGAACGGTCCGTCCATGGTGCGGAAGAACCACAGCACGTCGTCGGTCTCAATGCCCCGAAGGTTCGTGTCGTGGATGTCTGAAGGGTGATAGCGCGCGGGGGACAACCGGTCGAACCGGGGAACGATCGGGCCCAACAGCTTTCGCGCCGTGATGGCCGGGAAGAGCATCTCCCACAATTCGAAGGCGGCCGTGTCGCCTGCTCCGAGCAGCAGCCGGTGCAGGAACGTGGTTCCGCTGCGCGGGTTTCCGACGATGAAGATCGGCCGGTCGATGGGCTGCTTGCGGTAGCCGGGAAAGAAGATGCGGTCCAGGCCCATGGTCAGCGACGAAATGGCCAGGCGCAGCTGGAGAATCACGAACGTGCCGAGCGGTCGCAGCCTGAACCCGAAGGTCTTGTTGATGGTCTTGTAAAGCTCAAGGTAGTGGCGCAACTCAGCACACCCACTCGGCGGCGGCGGCGACCATCGTGAAGCCGGCCGCCGCGCTGCCGATCAGGACCTTGTCCCCATTGGCCACCGTGCCATTGCGCAACCGGTGGTCGAGCGCGAGCATCCACGCGGTGCTCGCCGAGTTCCCGTACAGCGAGTGGGTGTGAATACAGGCGTCCGGCTTGGCGTCGAGGTCGGAGAAGACCCGTTCCAGGACGGCCTGGCTGGGCTGATGGAAGGCGTAGTGGTCGATTTCCTCCGGCGTCCATCCGACGGAGTCCAGCAGGCTGCGAACCTCAGGGACCACGTGCATGGAAAGCGCGAACAGCTCTTTCGACTGCGACATGAAGTGGCCCTCGACCGGCGCCCGGCAGAGCTCCCAGTTCTCGGGCAGGGATCTGTGGGAGAACGCCTTCAGCATTCCGCCACCGGCGGGCAGCGGATCCCGGGTGATCAACAATGCGGCGGCGGCGTTGGAGATGGTCAGGCCGGCGACACCGACCATCACGTCCTGGACTGTCTGCAGGTCGTAGGTGATCCGGTCGCGGGTGATCTCTCCGGAGCAGATGAGCGCGGTCTTGATTTCGGGGTGGAGTGCGAAATATCCGGCGGCGACGTGCATCGCCTCGATGACGCCGGCGCAGGCACATGTGACGTCCATCGCGATCACCGGGGTGGCACCCAGGCGTCCGCCGACCTCTGCGGCCGTCGCCGGCTCGAACGCGTCGCGGGCTATCCCGCCGTAGATCAGAAGGTCGACGTCGGAGGCGGCGACCCCGTTTGCCTCGAGGCAGGCGGCCGCGGCGCGCGAGGCGAACTCACCCGGCGAGAGCGTGTCGTCGCTCTCGAGATAGCGGACCTTGGTGTTACATCGGTCGAAGACCCAGCGGACCCCCGCCTCGACCTGTTCCCACTCGGCGGGCGTCCCGCGGAAGGACTCGTGCAGACGCGCCAACGCGGCGTCGTTGTCCACGGCGTTCTCGGGAAGGATCGTCGCAGGGCGCGAGAAGAACATCCGGGGAAGCATCAGCGCACCCGGCCAGAGTTATTCGTCGAGGTCGTCATCATTGACACCTGCAACCCTCCGCGGCTCAAGTCGTGTGAATTCGCAAAGAACGCCTGAAGCATACCTGAGAATAGACTGAATGTGGACCACTGAAACCGCGGTCCGAACCGTTCGGCGACTGCCCGTGATTGCGACAACTGCGCCGCGTGTGGCGCAAGAGGTGGCTCGCCGAGTCCGCAGGCCCAGGCAACAGCCGGCCCTCAGCTTCCTGACGGGGAGGTCAGCGGGATTGCAGCAGGGGATTCGGCCTCAGGATCGGGAACGGGAACAGGCAATCAGTCTCGGTGTCGTCGAGGCTGTCGTAGAGGCCGAGGGTGTAGACGCCCGCCTCGTCCACGCGGATCGGCAGGTACTGGGTGAACACCCGGAACTTGACCGGTGTGGGTGGATTGTCGGGCCAGTGCCAACCGAACTCGAGACTGCCCACCCGATCGCCGCTGGGTGACGTCGCGACGATGACCTTCGCCGGGTCGTAGTCCGTTCCGCCGAGTGCGGTCATGGCCACCACGATGGGAACGGTGATCTGGGCGGGAAAGTTGTTGACGAAGCAACTGGTCATCGGGAAGCCCTTGACCGTGACGCCGCCCGCCTCCTCCTCTGTAGCGCTCAGTGCCGGTGCAAACACGACCACACGCATGCTGTCTCCCCTCGGGCCTTCTAACGCGTCCGGCCCACCCTAGTGGCTGCACCCACAGGGTTGAGCGGCGCGTTCGCAAACCACTCCGGTCCTGCGCGACGGGTCTAGACCTCGGCGCGCTTGGGAAGCCGCCAACCAGGCCTGGGGAAGTGGCAGGTATAGCCGTTGGGGATGCGCA
>JBAXUD010000465.1:0-3006 GCA_037129875.1 Mycobacteriaceae bacterium | reverse complement strand
TCCTCCTCGGGACTCGTTCCTCGTCCCGCATCGTCGCTGCGCTAGCGTCATGGACGTGGCCAAACCCGCGACGCAGCGTCCACGCGTGCCAAGCGTGGGCCGGCTGGGTCTGGTGCAGCCGTTGGCGGCTGCACAGCTGACCCTCCTCGGCTGGGACACCGATTCGCATGTCGAGTTGATGTGGTCGCTGTCGCGGTCGCCGGACGCGGACCTCGCCCTGCACACTCTGCTTCGGCTCGCCGAAGCCCTCGGCGGGGACTGGTCCGAATTGGACGCCGCCTTGCGCAAGGATCGGTCGCTGCGCGGCCGGGTGTTCGCGGTGGTGGGTTCGTCGCTGGCCCTGGGTGACCATCTGGTGGCCAACCCGCAGTCATGGCGCCTTCTGGAGGGTGATCTGCGGCTGCCGGGAACCGATGAACTTCGTCGGGTCTTCTCCGACACCATTGCCGAATTCGGCATGGCGCCAACGGCCATCATGCCGCGACTGCGCACGGTCTACCGCGACCAACTCTTGATTCTGGCGGCGCTTGACCTCGCCCCCACCGTCGAGAACGAGCCCGTGTTGCCGTTCCCCACCGTCGGCGCGCATCTGTCGGACCTGGCCGACGCCGCGCTGGCGGCCGCGCTGCAGGTGGCCGTCGCAGGCGTCTGCAAGGATGACACCCCGCCCCGGCTGGCGGTCATCGCGATGGGCAAATGCGGTGCGCGCGAACTCAATTACGTCAGCGACGTCGACGTGATCTTCGTCGGCGAGAACGCCGACCCCACCGTCACACGGGTGGCGGGGGAGATGATGCGCCTGGCCTCGGAGGCGTTCTTCGAGGTTGATGCCGCCCTGCGCCCGGAGGGCAAGGCCGGTGCGCTGGTTCGCACCCTGGAATCGCACATCGCCTACTACCAGCGCTGGGCCAAGACGTGGGAGTTCCAAGCCCTACTGAAAGCCCGGCCGGCCGTCGGCGATGCCGAACTGGGGCAGCGCTACGTCGATGCTCTGATGCCGATGGTGTGGACCGCTTGTGAGCGTGAGGATTTCGTGCCCGAGGTGCAGGCGATGCGCCGACGGGTCGAGTCCCTGGTGCCCGCCGACCGGCGCGACCGCGAGATCAAACTGGGTACCGGCGGATTGCGCGACGTCGAGTTCGCCGTGCAACTACTGCAACTCGTGCACGGCCGCACCGACACGTCGCTGCATGTGGCGTCGACGGTGGATGCGCTGGCGGCGCTGGGCGCCGGTGCTTACATCGGTCGCGACGACTGTGCCAACCTCACCGCCTCCTACGAATTCCTCCGGCTGCTCGAGCACCGGCTGCAGCTGCAGCGGCTGAAACGAACGCATCTGCTGCCCGCCCCCGATGACGACGAGGCGCTGCGGTGGCTGGCCCGGGCGGCGCACATGCGCCCGGACGGCACCCACGACTCCCTCGGGGTGCTGCGCGAGGAGTTCAAGCGCCAGAACGTCCGGGTGTCCAGGCTGCACGCCAAGCTCTTCTACCAACCGTTGCTGGAATCGGTGGGACCGTCGCTGGGCTTCACGGCGGGCCTGTCGCCGAAGGCGGCCGAACGTCAGCTCGCGGCACTGGGTTACGAGGGGCCACAGAGCGCACTGACGCACCTGTCCGTTCTGGTGAACTCCAGCGGCCGGCGCGGCCGTGTGCAGGCGGTGCTGCTCCCACGCCTGCTGGACTGGCTCTCAGACACCCCTGATCCCGACAGCGGTCTGCTTGCCTACCGGCGGATCAGCGAGGCGCTGGCCGATCAGCGCTGGTTCCTCAGCGCCCTGCGCGACGAGAGCGCGGTCGCCAAACGGCTTATGCGGGTGCTCGGCACGTCGGCGTTCGTCCCCGACCTACTGATGCGGGCGCCGGAGGTGATCCAGCAGTACGCCGACGGTCCCACCGGTCCCAAGCTGCTCGACGTCGACCCCGACGCGGTGGCGCGGGCACTGATCGCCTCCGCCGGACGTCACGCCGACCCGGCCCGGGCCATCGCCGCCGCACGCACCCTGCGGCGACGGGAACTGGCCCGGGTGGCATCCGCCGACCTGCTCGGCATGCTCGATGTCGAGCAGGTGTGCGCCGCTCTGACGTCGATCTGGGCGGCGGTGCTGCAGTGCGCGCTGCAGGCGGTGATCCGTGCCAAGACACCGGCGGGCGGCGCACCTGCGGCCATCGCGGTGATCGGGATGGGACGGCTCGGCGGCGAGGAGCTCGGCTACGGCTCGGATGCCGACGTGATGTTCGTCTGCGAGCCGGCAGTGGATGCCGATGAGACCACAGCGGTGAAGTGGTCGGTGATGATCGCCGAGCAGGTGCGTGCACTGCTCGGCTCGCCCAGTGACGACCCGCCACTGGAAGTCGACACGAACCTGCGTCCGGAGGGCCGCAACGGTCCGCTGGTGCGCACCCTGGCGTCCTACGCGGCCTATTACGGGCAGTGGGCACAGCCGTGGGAGATACAGGCGCTGCTGCGGGCGCGTCCGGTGGCCGGCGACACCGACCTCGGGGTGCGGTTCATGGCCATGGCCGACCGAATTCGGTATCCCAAGGGCGGGATCTCGCCGGAGGCGGTGCGGGAGATTCGCCGCATCAAGGCCCGCGTCGACGCCGAGCGGCTGCCCCGCGGTGCCGATCCGAACACGCACACCAAACTCGGCCGCGGCGGTCTGGCCGACGTCGAATGGACCGTGCAACTCACCCAGTTGCGTCATGCTCACGAGGTGCCCGAGCTGCAGAACGCCGCGACCCTGGCCGCGCTGGACACCATCGCCGCGGCGGAGTTGATCCCCGAGGACGACGTCGCCCAACTGCGGGAGGCCTGGCTGACCGCCACCCGTGCGCGAAATGCGCTGGTACTGGTCCGTGGACGGCCCACCGACCAACTCCCGGGGCCCGGCCGTCAGCTCAACGCCGTCGCGGTCGCCGCCGGCTGGCCAAGCGGTGACGGCGGGGCGTTCCTGGACAACTACCTGCGCGTCACCCGGCGCGCGAAAGCCGTTGTGAACAACGT
>JBAXUD010000464.1:0-3008 GCA_037129875.1 Mycobacteriaceae bacterium | reverse complement strand
CCGCTGCAGGGGCATCGGTCTGCGCCGCGACCGCAGCGGCGGACGGGGTCTTGTCCGGCTTGGCGTCACCGGGCTCGCCGGTCTTTGCGGCGGCTGGAGTCTCCTCTGACACCGAAGGCTCGGCGGCAGGTGCCGCGGGCTCGACCGCATCGGCCGGTGCTTGCACGGCCACCAGCGTCGCAGCGCCACCCTGGGCCGGAGCGAGCGGAGGCCCACCCGGATTCGCGGGGTCGCAGGTCGGGCACAGCACCGGAACGAACGGCTTGAACAGCGGCGTGAGCGCGGTGTACGGCCAGCCCTTCAAGAGGAAGCTCCGCGGCACGAAGGGATTGAAGTCCAGCTTCAGTGCCTTGCCGAGACGATCCAGCGTTGCCGCGATCTCCGCGCCGGTGATCGGCTTCGGGGTGTTCGTCGACGGGTCGGCCGTCAGATAGTTGAACAGCGCGATCGCCGGATCGAACAGATTGAGCTTCACATAGGCCCCGGACCAGGCCACCTCGGTGCCCGTGGAGCCCGGAATCTCCTCGCCGATCACCGCTTCGGCGTCGCTGACCGGGTTGATGACCTTGCCGAACTGGTAACCCGTCGCGAGAGTCCAGATAGGCGCAAGAAACATCTTGCTCAAGATCGAATTCGCGTCAGCGCACGCCGGTCCGACCGACCCCGTGCACCCGGCGTCCATCGGCAGATTGGCCTTGGCCCACCAGGCCAACTGCTCGCCCGTTGCGTGGGAGATCGGCTTGAAGGGGATGAACAGGTCCACCAGGGCAGTGATCTTCGGCGGGTCCGCCGGGTCGAAACCAAGCACATTGGTCGGGGTGTACACCCACCAGTTGCCGGTGACTTCCAACGCGTAGGACAACTCGTTGACCGCATCGACCACGGCCCGCGGAATGCCGGCGACGGCGTTGAGGATGTTGGCCGCGATATTCGCAGCGGACCCGGACTGATCGAGAACCAAAGGCACGTAGGTCTGCGGAGCGTTGATATCGCAGCCGTCGGTGTTGTAGCCCGAACACGGCTGCCCGTTGCCCACGGCCGCGGCCAACATGACGGCGGATTCGACGACTCGGGTCTCAGCCTGGTGCAACGGAGGGGTGATCTGTGCCGCGGTCACGAAACCGGCGCCCATCAGGGCCAGGCCGGTCGTGAAGTAGGAACGGACAGCAGTTGACATGACCACCCTCTCCGGGGGTTTCAAAATCTCAGGGAAATTTCAGCTTTTATCATAATGAGACAATCAGATTCCAGCAAACCGCCGGTTGAGCTGCTGTCGCACCGGGTCAGAGGTCGCGGGCGGCCAGCCAGTCGTCGATTCGCTGAGCCACCGTCGGCCAGCCGGGCTCGAGCATCAGGTTGTGACCCATGCCGGGGAAGAACACCGGTTCGGCGCGGTAGGCCCGAGCGGTGGCGCGCACCTCGTCGGGGGTGACCGCGCCGTCCTCAAGCGCACCCAGGACCAGCATCGGAGCCCTCACCCGGTCGGGTTTGGGCAGCTTCACCAGGCCATCGAGGCCGGAGCGCGCACTCTCCTCTTGGAGCCGGGTGGCGTAGTGGTGCACCAAGGGCTCGGGAGTGTTCGGCGAGAAGAACCGTTCCCGGGCCAGTGCCGGGGTGCTCACGTACGGCAGAGACTCACCGCTGATCGTCAGTTTCGTGAAGTGCCAGGGGTGTCGCCGCAGCCAGCGCAGCCCGGAGCGCAGATAGCCCTGCGGGGGCATCGAACACATCAGCACACCGGCGGGGGCCTCGTGGGACTCCAGATACTTCTGAACGATGACACCGCCCATGGAGTGCCCGATCACGACCGGCGGGACCGGCAGGCTGCGGGCAACCGAGGCGACATCGTCGACGTAATCGGCGAAGGACAAATCCCGCAACCGTTTCGACGTGTCGCTATGTCCGTGACCACGGAAGCTCAACGCGACCGCTCGGTAGCCCCGGTCGGCGAAGTATCCGAGGAAATGCTCGTCCCAGCACCATGCGGCATGCCAGGCGCCGTGCACGAACAACAGCGGAACGGGGTGGGACGGGCCGGCGGCACCCCTGTCGATGACCTCAAGCATCGCCGGCCAGCCTAAGCGCCCCGCATAGGATCGGCCGCACTATGAGTCTGCCCACACCTGCCGTTGCCAGTTCCGTCGTCATCACCGGCGCCTCCTCCGGTATCGGAGCCGAGATCGCCCGCGGCGTGAGCCGGCTGGGATACCGCCCCGTGCTGGTGGCGCGACGAGCCGATCGCCTCGGCGCGCTCGCCGACGAACTCGCGCGGGAATTCGCGGTGACGCCCGAGGTGCTGCCGCTGGACCTCGCCGACGCCGCCGCCCGCGCCGAGTTGATCCGGGGCATCACCGAGCAGTCCCCCGCCGGCCTGGTCAACTGCGCCGGATTCGGCACTACCGGCTTCTTCCAGTCACTGGATCTGACGCGGGAAAGCGAACAGGTCACCGTCAACGCGCTGGCCCTGATGGAGCTGACCCACGCCGCGTTGCCGCCGATGATCGCCCGGGGGTCCGGCGCTGTGCTCAACGTCGGGTCGGTCGCGGGTTTTCAGCCGGTGCCCGACGGCGCCGTCTACTCCGCCACCAAGGCATTCGTGCAGACGTTCTCCGAGGCGGTGCACGAAGGGCTGCACGGGACCGGGGTGTCGTGCACGGTGTTGTGCCCGGGACCGGTGCCCACCGAATGGTGGGACGTGGCCGGCGCCGCGGTGACCCCGCAATCCGGTGGCCTCGGCGCGGTCACGATGTCGGCACGCGATGTCGCGGACGCCGGCATCACGGGGATGCTGGAAGGCAAACGGCTGGTTGTGCCGGGGCTCGGGCCCAAGCTCATGGGCATGGGCGGGCGGTTCACCCCGCACCGTCTCCTGCTGCCGATCCTTCGGCGCGCAGCGGTTCGGCACGGCTGACTCAGCTGTCCAGCCAGGCCCGGTTGCCGTAGGTGTCAAGGTGAACCACTTCGCCGACCGGACGGCGCGTCGTCGGCCCGTAACGCCCGCGCGGCCA
>JBAXUD010000463.1:0-3016 GCA_037129875.1 Mycobacteriaceae bacterium | reverse complement strand
ACCGTCGAGTGCCCGCTGACGCAGGCTTTGTGCGAGTAGCGGCCTGCCAGGCGGCGCACTCGATGAAGTCGCGCGGTACTCCCGCCGCTACAACCCGCGCGACGATGTCGTCGCGGCGGTGACCTGCGAGGACTCGGATGCGCCGCCAGCCGAGCCCGTCGATGTACTCCGACCGCAACACGTCATTGCGGTACTGCACTGAGTCCGTGCGGTGCTGCTCTCCGTCGTACTCGACGGCGACCATGTACTGCGGCCACCCCATGTCGAGGAAGTAGCGGGGGTAGCCGTCCGGAGCCAGCACCGGGATCTGAGTCTGGGGACGCGGAAAGCCTGCCTCGATCAGCACCAGTCGCAGCCAGGTCTCCTTCGGGGACTGCGCGCCGGCGTCGACGAAACGCAGCAGACCCGGCACCCGCCGTCGGCCCCTGACCTTGGGATGAGCGTCGAGCACCGCCAGCACGTCCTCCGCGGGGAATCGTGTTGCGCGAGCCAGGGCGTCGAGGCGCTCGAGGGCGACACCGCGCGGGCCACGCCGGGCCAGGTCGAAGGCTGTCCGCGCGACCGTCGTCACCGCGATGCCCCCGAGAGTGGTCACCTCGCCGTCGAGCAGGGTGTCCCTGACTGTGATGACGCCCGGCGGTGACTTGTGCCGGGCAAGGTTCAATTCGATCGGGATGTCGTCCGCGACCCACCGGGCGCCGTGCATGGCGGATGCGGCCACGCCGCACACGATGCCCTCGCGTTCCGACCACAACCACGCGGCGCCGATTCGATCCTGGAGCGACAGGGTGGGACCCTTGGGGGCCCAGACCCCCGGCAGCAGCCGTCGGTGATGCGCCGCCAACCCATGCCGGGTCACATCATCGGCGGCCAGCGCTTCCCCGGCGAGGAACACATGCACGGCGATGACGGTGTCAGGGCAGGAGGAGTCGCCGCCTCACTCATCCACAGCCGCGCCGAGTGCCCCATGCGGCAGGAAAAGTGCGAGTAGACGCCTGCGAGGCGGCGCACTCACGCGGCACTCAGCGCCGCACCACCGCCGTCGCGGTCAGCCGGTCCTGGAAGCCGCGACCGTCGGTATCGGTGAAAAGCGCCGGGATGACCAGGGCGATCAGCAGACCGCGTGCGGCCGCCCGCCCGGTTCCGACGTGCATCCGATTGTCGATGGAGGCAACCTGCAGGCCCAGGGCGTACTGGCCGGGCGTGAAGCCGAACAACCGCACCGAGGCCACTCCCAGGACGAACCAGATCACCAGCACGGCAGTCGCCAGAAAGGCGCTGCCATACCAACCGGCAGCCAGGCCCAACCCCGCCAGCCCGTAGGAGATGAGCCAGTCGATCAGCAGGGCAGCCGCCCGCCGGCCCATCCCGGCCAGCGAACCTGACCCCTCGGCCGGCAGGCCCAACCGCTGTCCGGGATACCCCTCGCGGGAACCCAGTGATTGCGGGCCGGACAGCCATGACCCCAGTTCGCGTGACATGAACCAAGGATAGACAAGGATAGGCACCGCCTCGGCGGACCGAAGTGGCCATCGACCCGTAACGTCGGTGAAACAATCAATTGACGGGAGCGAAATAAGTCCTCCCTACCGTCAGCCCGGGTTAAAGAAACGTCTGCGCGTAAAGGAGCACTAAGTGGCGAAGCACAAGACAGCCGACGACATCTTCAAACTGATCAAGGATGAGAAGGTCGAGTACGTCGACATCCGGTTCTGCGATCTGCCCGGTGTGGTCCAGCACTTCTCGATCCCGGCGTCGGCCTTCGACGAGAGCGTGTTCGAGGACGGTCTGGCATTCGACGGCTCGTCGGTTCGCGGTTTCCAGTCCATCCACGAGTCCGACATGATGCTGCTGCCGGATGCCGAGACCGCACGGATCGACCCGTTCCGGGCCGCCAAGACGGTGAACCTCAACTTCTTCGTGCACGACCCGTTCACCCGGGAGCCCTACTCGCGCGACCCGCGCAACGTTGCCCGCAAGGCAGAGAACTACCTTGCCAGCACCGGCATCGCCGACACCTGCTACTTCGGCGCTGAGGCCGAGTTCTATATCTTCGACTCGGTGTCATTCGACTCCAAGATGAACGGCACCTTCTACGAGGTGGACTCCGAGTCGGGCTGGTGGAACACCGGCGAGCCGTTCGAGGCCGACGGCAGCGCCAACCTCGGCTACAAGGTCCGCCCGAAGGGCGGCTACTTCCCGGTCGCGCCGTACGACCACTACGTCGACCTGCGCGACGAGATGTCGACCAACCTGATCAACGCCGGCTTCACCCTCGAACGCGGTCACCACGAGGTGGGCACCGGCGGCCAGGCCGAGATCAACTACAAGTTCAACACCCTGCTGCATGCGGCCGACGATGTGCTGTTGTTCAAATACATCATCAAGAACACCGCGTGGCAGAACGGCAAGACCGTCACGTTCATGCCCAAGCCGCTCTTCGGCGACAACGGTTCCGGCATGCACGCGCATCAGTCGCTGTGGAAGGACGGCAAGCCGCTGTTCCACGACGAGTCCGGCTACGCGGGTCTCTCGGACATCGCCCGGCACTACATCGGCGGCATCCTGCACCACGCGCCGTCGCTGCTGGCGTTCACCAACCCGACGGTGAACTCCTACAAGCGCCTGGTGCCCGGCTACGAGGCCCCGATCAACCTGGTCTACAGCCAGCGCAACCGCTCGGCCTGCGTGCGCATCCCGATCACCGGCAACAACCCGAAGGCCAAGCGCCTCGAGTTCCGTTGCCCGGACAGCTCGGGCAACCCGTACCTGGCGTTCGCGGCCATGCTGATGGCCGGCATCGACGGCATCAAGAAGAAGATCGAGCCGCTGGCCCCGGTCGACAAGGACCTCTACGAGCTCCCGCCGGACGAGGCCGCCAACATCCCGCAGGCGCCGACCTCGCTGTCGGCGGTGATCGACCGCCTCGAGCAGGATCATGATTACCTCACCGAAGGTGGCGTGTTCACCTCGGATCTGATCGAGACCTACATCTCCTACAAGCGGGAGAACGAGA
>JBAXUD010000462.1:0-3018 GCA_037129875.1 Mycobacteriaceae bacterium | reverse complement strand
GCCGGGTCGGAGATCACGCCGCGGTTGACGCCCACCATGCCGGCGTTGATGGATTCGGCCACCCGCAGCGCCCGGTCGAGTGACTGGGTGTAGATGTAGGCCGCGAGGCCGTACTCGGTGTCGTTGGCCGCCGCGACGCCCTGCTCCTCGGTATCGAAGCCGACGATCGGCGCTACCGGGCCGAACACCTCCTCTTTGAGGATGCGCGCGTCCGGCGGCACGTTGGTCAGCACAGTAGCGGGGTAGAAATTGCCGGGACCGCCGGGAGCCCGGCCGCCGACGGCCACCGTCGCGCCCTTCTCCACGGCGTCGTCCACCAACTCCTGCACCGAGCCGACCTGCTTGGAGTTGACCAACGGACCGAGCTTGGAGGACGGGTCCAGCCCGTTGCCGATCGTCATCTCCCCCATCTTCTTGACGAACTTGTCGGTGAAGTCCTCCAGCAATGGAGTGGCGACGTAAAGGCGGTTGGCCGCCGTGCACGCCTCACCACCATTGCGCATCTTGGCCAGCATCGCGCCCTCGACCGCGGCGTCGACGTCGGCGTCATCGAATACGACGAACGGCGCGTTGCCACCGAGTTCCATCGACGTGCGCAGCAGTGCGTCGGAGGACTGCTTCAGTAGTGCCTTGCCCACCCCGGTCGAACCGGTGAAGCTCATCTTGCGCAGCCGGCCGTCCTCGATCAGCGCGGTGGTGACCTCCCGCGGCTGGTTGCTCGGCAGCACCGACAAAACGCCCTTGGGCAGGCCGGCCTCGGCGATCAGCTTGGCCAGCAGCAGCATGGTCAGCGGTGTCTCCTGAGCGGGCTTGACGATCATCGTGCAGCCGGCCGCCAGCGCCGGCCCGATCTTGCGGGTCCCCATGGCCAACGGAAAGTTCCAGGGCGTGATCGCGTAGCAGGGCCCGACCGGCTGCTTGGTGACGACGATGCGTCCCGTCCCGGCCGGACTCGGGGTATATCGGCCGCCGATGCGCACGGCCTCCTCGGCGAACCACCGGAAGAACTCGGCGCCGTACTTCACCTCACCCAGGCTCTCGGCGACGACCTTGCCCATCTCCAGCGTCATCAACGTGGCGATGTCGTCGGCTTTGGCGATGATCGTCTCGAATACCGAGCGCAGAACCTCCCCGCGCTCCCGTGCCGGCGTGGCGGCCCACGTCTCCTGCACCGCGCACGCAGCATCCAGTGCGGCGATCGCGTCCGCGGCGGTGGCGTTGGCCACCGACAGCAACACCTCGTCGGTGGCCGGGTTGATCACGTCGAAGGTCGACCCGGCCGAGCGCTCCTCACCACCGATCCACAAGCCGGTCGGAACCGACGCCAACACGCGCGACACATCTGGGTTAGCCATAGGTCAATGATCTACCCCATTGCGCCGTGCTGCCGCATAAGGTCTGCGGAATGAGCGCCGACATCGGGGACATCACGGCCACCGCCGCCTGGAAAGCACTGACCCGCCACCACGCCGACATCGCCGGCACGGACCTACGGCAGTTGTTCGCCAAGGACCCCGACCGGGGCAGGGAACTGACCATGACCGTCGGCGACCTCTATATCGACTACAGCAAGCACCGGGTGACCCGGGAGACCTTGACACTGCTGGTCGACCTCGCCCGCGCAGCCGGCTTGGAGCAGCGGCGCGACGCGATGTTCGCCGGCGAGCACATCAACACCTCAGAGAACCGGGCCGTGTTGCACACCGCGCTGCGCCTGCCGCGGGATGCCACCCTGGAAGTCGATGGACAGAACGCGGTGGCCGATGTCCATGCCGTGCTGGACGCGATGGGCGACTTCACCGATCGGTTGCGCTCCGGCGAGTGGACGGGCGCGTCCGGCAAGCGCATCGAGACCGTGGTGAACATCGGTATCGGTGGCTCGGACCTAGGCCCGGCGATGGCGTATGCGGCGCTGCGGCATTACGCCGACGGCGGCATCGCGGCTCGGTTCGTCTCCAACGTCGACCCCGCCGACCTGGTCGCCAAGCTCGACGGACTCGATCCGGCCACAACGCTTTTCGTCGTCGCCTCCAAGACGTTCACCACCCTGGAGACGCTGACCAACGCCACCGGGGCGCGCCGTTGGCTCACCGACGAACTCGGCGACGACGCGGTGGCCAAGCACTTCGTCGCGGTGTCGACCAACAAGAAACTGGTCGAGGAATTCGGTATCGACAGCACCAACATGTTCGGCTTCTGGGACTGGGTGGGCGGCCGCTACTCGGTGGACTCGGCCATCGGGCTTGCCCTGATGGCCGTCATCGGCCGCGAGGCGTTCGCCGACTTCCTGTCCGGTTTCCATATCGTCGACCGGCATTTCGCCACCGCACCGCTGGAATCCAACGCGCCGGTGCTGCTGGGCCTCATCGGGCTGTGGTACTCCGACTTCTTCGGCGCGGAAACCCGTGCGGTACTTCCTTATTCGAACGATATGGCGCGATTCGCGGCCTACCTGCAACAGCTCACCATGGAGTCCAACGGCAAGTCGGTGCGGGCCGACGGCACGCCGGTCAGCACCGACACCGGTGAGATCTTCTGGGGCGAGCCGGGCACCAACGGCCAGCACGCCTTCTATCAGCTGCTGCATCAGGGCACCCGGCTGGTGCCCGCCGATTTCATCGGGTTCTCCCAACCGACCGACGACCTGCCCACCGCAGACGGCTCGGGCAGCATGCACGACCTGCTGATGAGCAACTTCTTCGCGCAGACCCAGGTGCTGGCCTTCGGCAAGACCGCCGAGGAGATAGCCGCCGAAGGGACGCCGGCATCGGTGGTGCCGCACAAGGTCATGCCGGGCAACAAGCCGACGACTTCGATTCTGGCCACCCGGCTGACCCCGTCGGTGCTGGGTCAGCTGATCGCGCTCTACGAGCACGAGGTGTTCACCGAAGGAGTGATCTGGGGTGTGGACTCGTTCGACCAGTGGGGCGTGGAGTTGGGCAAGACGCAGGCCAAGGCGCTGTTGCCGGTGATCACCGAGGACGCCTCGCCGCCCAAGCAGTCCGACAGTTCGACGGA
>JBAXUD010000461.1:0-3026 GCA_037129875.1 Mycobacteriaceae bacterium | reverse complement strand
GTGCGGTGCATGGAGATCGCCGACTACGCCACCTACGACGGCGCAGTCGTGATGTTCGACGTCATGGGTTTCGGCAAGTCGCTCGACGAAGTGCCCATCCTGTTCCAGCCCGGCGTGCTGTCGATCGCCTGGGGCTCCGCGCTGCGTCAGCTGGCGGCCGGGCTGAACATCTCGCTGGACGCGATCACCGAAAGCTACGAGCGCGCACCGGCGCCCGAGGCCTTCGACATCGCCGCCGGCCACATCCCGGCCGGCGGGGTCGCGGCCGTGCGTTTCCAAATCAACGGCATGGTCGACGGCCGCCCGGCCATCGTCGTCGAACACGTCACCCGGCTTCGCGGCGATCTGCGGCCGGACTGGGCCCAGCCGGCCCAACCCGGCGGCTCCTACCGGGTGGAGATCACCGGCGAACCGTCCTACGCAGTCGACATCTGTCCGACCAGCCGCCACGGCGACCACAACCATGCGGCCATCGCCGGGGCAGCGGCCCGCATCGTCAATGCCATCCCGGCCGTCGTTGCCGCCCCGTCCGGTATCCGCACCACCTTGGACCTTCCACTGGTCTCTTCTGTGGGGCTGTACGCCAAGCCGTGAGTCTTGCGGCCGTGTCCTGGGGTCCTTGGTACCGGCTATCCGATACCCAGCGTGATCCCGGGATACGGCCCGCCATTGACGAACTGCGACAAACACACCGCTCGCCAGGCCCTGCCGCCGATACTGCAGTTGAGAATCGCCGTCTGGTCCGGCGCCGACCCCAGCACGCGGGGCGGTCGATTCGGAATGGCGCAATTGTCGATGTAAGGATTGAACGGGGCGATGCCGTTGTAGCAGGGTGCCGTCGGCGCCTGATCCGGTGCGGCCGATGCCGGGGCCGCGGTGAGGAAGGTTGCCGCCGCCGCCAGAGCGCTCAATGCCCCCACGGCGTTTCTGCGGAAAGTGGCCATTGCCAGGACCTCCAGTTCTGCAGACTCTGCGTTGAGCGCACAGATAACGCTACTCCTGTTAGTGAGGTCGGATGGCGGTCCAGATCGTGACGGCCTGTGCGGGGTTCCTGCCGGCCGTCCTCTGGATGGACCTGATTTTCGACACCCAGATCAGCCGTCGGGCCTACAGCCGGGCGACCACAACCTCCCGCCCGATGAGCGCGCTCATCGCGATGGTGATGGGAATTCTGTTGGTAGCGCTGGCCGTTGAGGCGTTTCTCGGTAGCAGGCCGGGCTGGCTGATGGCCGTGTCCCGGTCCTGGCCGGCGGCCGAACAGACCAGACTTGCGCGGGCGATCCTGCGCGACCATGTCGTCTACCTCGTCGGCATAGGCGGGTTCCTCGTACTCTGGCTGGCTGCGGGCTAGACTGGGTTTCAACTAGAACACGTTCCAGTTTTTCCCTTCCGAGGAGCCGGCCATGCACACACCCCTCTGCGATGAACTCGGTATCGAGTTCCCGATCTTCGCCTTCACGCATTGCCGCGATGTGGTGGTGGCGGTCAGCAAGGCCGGCGGATTCGGCGTGCTGGGCGCAGTGGGCTTCACCCCCGAACAGCTCGAGATCGAATGTGCGTGGATCGACGATCACATCGGCGACCATCCCTACGGCGTCGACATCGTGATCCCCAACAAGTACGAGGGTATGAACACCGACATGTCCGGCGAGGAACTCGCTGAGATGCTGAAGAAGATGGTGCCCCAGCAGCACCTCGACTTCGCCAAGAAGATCCTCTCCGACCACGGCGTTCCCACCGGCGACGCCGACTCCAATGCCCTGCAGTTGCTCGGCTGGACCGAGGCCACGGCCACCCCGCAGGTCGAGGTGGCGCTGCGGCACCCCAAGGTCACCCTCATCGCGAACGCACTGGGAACTCCGCCTGTCGAGATGATCAAGCACATCCACGAATCGGGCCGCAAGGTCGCCGCGCTCTGCGGTTCGCCAGCCCAGGCCATCAAGCATGCCGAGGCCGACGTCGACATCATCATCGCCCAGGGCGGCGAGGGCGGCGGGCACTGCGGGGATGTCGGCTCGATCGTGCTCTGGCCGCAGGCGGTCAGGGCGGTGGCGCCCAGGCCGGTGCTCGCCGCCGGCGGCATCGGCAGCGGTGAGCAGATCGCCGCAGCGCTCGCCCTGGGCTGCCAGGGCACCTGGTCGGGCTCGCAGTGGCTGATGGTCGAGGAAGCCCACAACACCCCGGTGCAGCAGGCCGCCTATGTGAAAGCGAGCAGCCGCGACACGGTCCGCAGCCGCTCGTTCACCGGAAAGCCGTGCCGCATGCTGCGCAACGAGTGGACCGAGGCCTGGGAGAAGGCCGGCAACCCCGAGCCGCTTGGAATGCCGTTGCAGTACATGGTGTCCGGGATGGCCGTCGCCGCGACCAACAAGTATCCCAATGAGACGGTCGACGTGGCGTTCAACCCGGTTGGTCAGGTGGTCGGTCAGTTCAGCAAGGTCGAGAAGAGTGCGGCGGTCATCGAGCGCTGGGTCACCGAATACCTCGATTCCACCAACCGCCTCAACGAACTCAACGAGGCCGCTGCGGCCGTCTGACACCGGACCCGCTCAGCCGATCGGGTCGAACTGGCTCCCGTTGCCCCAGTCGCCGTTCCGCAGGAATCCGGGCTGCCAACCGCGGTCGCCGAGGCACAGCATCGGCAGGCCGTCAGGCGACTGCGCCGCCGCCTGCGAACCGGGGCACGGCGAGCCCACCTCCTGGACGCCGTACAGCCTTGGTGAGATCACCCAGAAGCCGGTTCCCTCCGGTGGGCGGTCCATGCCGATGTAGGACAGGCCGACGAGATAGTGGCAGGCCAGAGCTTCACCACCGGGCCCGCGGCCGAAAATGAAGCGGTCCCACCGGTAGCACGGCGCACTCAGGTGGGCGTCATAGGTGAGCCCGGGCACGTCGCCGGGATATGTCGTCTGGGTCCCGTCGGCGATGGCGGCGGGCGCCGCCCCCAACGCGCCGCCGATGACGGCTGTGGCGATCACGAGTTCGCGGAACATTCCCACCCTCGGTTCATGGTCGGCAGTGCCCGA
>JBAXUD010000460.1:0-3031 GCA_037129875.1 Mycobacteriaceae bacterium | reverse complement strand
CCGGGTCTTGCGCCCGGTCGGGATGGGGAGGTGCCGGGTCTTGCGCCCGGTCGGGTGGGGGAGGTGCCGGGAAGTCCTCCCGGTCGGGAGGTGCGCCGCGCCTACTCGCCGGCCAATGTGGCGAACTGGGACGGGCAGCTGGAGTTCTACATCCGGCTGCTGCCCGGTGGCGCCATGTCGGATTACCTGTCGATGCGGGCCAAGGTCGGCGACGTGCTCACCGTGTCGAGTGCGGACGGCGAATTCGGATTGGCGGAGAACGGACTTCGACCGCGGTGGTTCCTGGCCGGCGGAACCGGACTCTCACCGTTGCTGTCGATGCTGCGCAAGATGGCCGACTGGGGCGAAGCGCAGCCGGCGCGGTTGTTCTTCGGCGTCACCCGCCAGGGCGAGGTCTTCGCGCAGGACGAGATCGCCGCGCTCTGCGAGACTCTGCCCGACTTCGGCGCCGTCACCGTGGTGTGGAACCCGGACCCGGAATGGACCGGGCCGGTGGGCAACCCCGTCGACCTGGCTGCGGCCGAGATCGCCTTGCTCGACGAGATGCCCGACGTCTATCTCTGCGGGCCGCCGCCCATGATGGATGCGGCCGTCGCCGCGCTGATCGCCGCCGGTGTGCCGGCCGACCAGATTCACCTCGAGCGGTTCTCGACGTCGATCTGAGGCCGGCTGGACCACAGGGACCTGATGGCTCAGCATTGACGGATGGGTGTTCCCGAGGAGCTGGAGCAGACTCCGACCATCCGCAAGATGGTCCGTGACCCGCACTGGTGGTTCCGTGATGTGCTGACGGCGCTGATCATTGGCAGCCTCGTTGCGCTGGGAAGCATCGTCGGCCAGAAACTCGTCGATGATCGCCGATCGGATCGGGAAGTAAACGCGACCCTGGCTGCCCAGCGTCACGGTCTTCAACTGGAAAACCTGAGGTTCGTTCGTGACCGATCCTGGGACACCCCCGATGGCGAGCGGAGGTTCGCCGCCCTCGACCTCTCCGGACAGAACCTCGTCGGGCTGCCGCTGACGGGATCGGACTTCGCCGTCGCCGATCTCGCCGGCGCCAACCTCTCGCAGAGCGATCTGAGCCGATCCAACTTCGCCCGCGCCACCCTCCGCCGGGCCGATCTGGCCCGGACGAAGCTCCGAGGCGCGTACTTCGGCGCCGAACGCATCCCCGATGCCACCGATCAGCGCGGCGCCGACCTGACGGAGGCCGATCTCACGGGGGCCGATCTCACCGACGCCGATCTCAGCCACGCCGATCTGACCGGGGCGAAGCTGATCCGGGCCAGGCTCATCAATGTGTTCTACGACGCGGAAACAACATGGCCGCAGGACTTCACTCCGCCGCCATCCCGGCCGCAACGCTGACATCCCGCAACGCGCGCACCCGGATCCGGGCGCCGCGGCGCGGTTGATGGATGATGCCGTTCATCCGCCGGCGCTCATCCGGTGCGGTGGTGGTCTCAAGGTCGGCGCGGCGCAACACTTCCCGCAGCACGATCCGCATCTCGGCCAGCGCCAGGTTGGCGCCCAGGCAGCGGCGGTTGCCGCCGCCGAAGGGCAGCCAGGTGGTGGGGGACAGGGTGGCGTCCAGCATTCGCTCCGGCCGGAACTGCGCCGCGTCGCCGTAGACCGCGTCGCTGGCGTGCACCAGCCCGATCGCCGGGATCACCGTCATACCGGCGGGCAGCCGGTACCCGGCGATCTCCACCGGCTCCTTGAGCACCCGGCCGACGTCGAACACCACCGGGCGAATTCGTAGCGTCTCCTTGGCGATTGCGTCCAGATACTCGTCGCCGGCCGGGTCCCCGGCCGCGCTGGCATCTGCGGCTTCCACCGCCCGGGCGAGCACCTGCGGATGCCGGGTGAGTCGTTCCAGCGCCCAGGACAGTGCGGTGGCCGTGGTGTCGTGCCCGGCCAGCAGCAGGGTCATCAGCTGGTCGCGCAACTCGGCGTCGGTCATCTGGCGGCCGTCATCGTCGGCTGCGCGCACCAGCATGGCCAGCGCGTCGGTGCGCTCGGCGAGGTTCGGATCGGCGCGGCGCTCGGCGATCTCGGCGTAGAGCAGGGCGTCGGCCTCGGCGATGTGGCGCCGCAACGTCCGCCACGGCCAGCGCCGCTGAAGCTTCGGGCGGACGATGGCCAGCGTGTCGAAGGCGCTCAGGGTGAGCAGCCTGGGCATCACGTCGCGCAGGGCGGTCAGCCGGTCGGGGTCGCTGGCGCCGATGGCGGTCCGCAGGATCACCTCCAGGGTGATCTGCGACATCTTCGGGGCGACGGCGAACTCGGTGCCCACCGGCCACTGTGCGACATTGGCGGCCGCGATCTGCGCGATCAGCCCGTGCTGGCGGGCCACCGCGTCGCGGTGGAACGGCGCCAGCATGAGCCGCCGCCGGTCGCGGTGCAGATCATCGTCGAGGACCAGTACCGAACTGCGCCCGAGTATGCCGCCGAGAACCGAATTCGCCTCTCCGGCATGGAAAATCCGCGGATCGCCGGCGAACACGGTTTTGATGTGATCGGGGTTGGCCAGGTAAACCCCAGGCCCGAACCCGGCCAGATGCACGGTGAACACGTCGCCGTAGCGGCGCTGGCAGGCCAACGCGGCCGCCGACCACCAGCGCAGCATCAACGCGGTCTGCACGCTGGCCGGCAGTGGCGGTCCGGGCGGCAGTGTGCTCATGGTTCAACCCTACGGACAAGGCTGCCGGCAGGCCTGCCGAAAGGTGCATAACCGCAGCTAAAGGGGTATAATTGAGCTATCAGGAGCGGTCGTCGCGGCGGCCGCTCGTCCATTGGCGGGGACTAATGCATCCGAATTACACGGTGGTTCCCGCCTGCCTTCAGAAAGGTGCATATGACCAATCCCAACACCACCCTGATCGCCGCTCTGCTGGACCGCTCCGGTTCGATGAGCACCTCCGTCGCGGCCACCGAGGACGGCTGGCGTGAGCTGATCGACACCCAGCGCGGCAACCCCGGGCTGTGCTTCGTCACCCTGGCGCAGTTCGATACCGACTACGAGGTGCTG
>JBAXUD010000046.1:0-13234 GCA_037129875.1 Mycobacteriaceae bacterium | reverse complement strand
GCGGCCGACCTCAGTTCCGGTGTGCCGGCTGTCCAGGGATAACCGGGAACCGCCGCGGCGGCGGCCAGCGCCTCCTGAACTACCGGCGCCACCGGATCGACGGGGGTTCCGACCGACAGATCGACGATGCCGCCCGGATGCGCCCGTGCGGCAGCGGCGGCGTCCGCCAGGGTGTCCCAGGGGAACACCGGCAACCTCGCCGAGACTGCCGTCCGCCGAGACGCTTGCACCGGACCGTGTGCCGTCAGTCCTCTTCCTTGGGGGGAAGATCCTTGACCACCTGGGGGTCGTTCTCCGTCAGACCGACTTTCGACGCACCGCCCGGCGAACCGAGTTCGGCGAAGAAGTCGGCGTTGATCTGGGTGTACTGCGACCACTCATCCGGTACGTCGTCCTCGTAGTAGATCGCCTCCACGGGGCAGACCGGCTCGCAGGCGCCGCAGTCAACGCACTCGTCGGGGTGGATGTACAGCATCCGGGCGCCCTCGTAGATGCAATCGACCGGGCACTCCTCGATACATGCCTTGTCCTTGATATCGACGCAGGCTTCGGTGATCGTGTAGGTCACGAAGGTTCTCCTCGATGTGCTCGTCGTTGTCTTCTCGCCTGATAGGGCAACAGTGTGCCCCAATCGCGTTCGCGGTGCTGATATTAGGCGGTGCGATCACGCCGGGGTGAAGTGGTCAGGTGCTGCGGCGGCCAACTGCCGGTCCGGCAGCGCCACAGCGAGCCCGAGGGCGAAGAAGAAGACCCCGAACAGCGCGCCGCCGCCGAACACGTCCATCGGGCCGCCGGGGGCGATGAAACTGCCGATCGGACCGATGATCGTGAGCAATTCGACGAATTGTTCGACGACGAAGACCGCGGCGATCAGCGCCATCCAGCGCGGAAAGCGACCTTGGCGGCCGGCCCACACCACCGGGCCGCCCAGCAGGATGGCTGCGACGGTCAGCAGCGGACCCCACATCGAGCCGATGTCGGCCAGGGCGCGGGCGGTGGCCGGGTCCAGCATTGCCGGATGCAGCGCAAGTCCGGCACTGAACCACACCTGAACACCCACCTGCGCGATCAGCACCGCCGCGCCGACGGCGAAGATATAGCCGGCCGGGCCGTCCAGACGATCACGGGCGTATCCGATGACCACGACTGCGGCCAGCATCGCCAGCGCGGTCAGCAGGGCTTGCAGGCGAATCATCCCGGCGTGGGCACCGATGTGTTCCACGACGTCTGAGCCGGGCCGCTCGATTCCGGGACCGAGTGGCACCACCACCACCGCAAAGACCGACAGCACCGCGAACGCGATCGCCGCGGCCAACGGCACACGCCTGACCATAGGTGGAGAGTATGCCGCCCCCTACGGGCAGCGGACCCTCAGGCCGCCCGCGTGGAATATGTGGTGGTGCGCTGCCGGGCCGGCCGGCCGATGCCTTCGGCGATGGCGACCAGGTCGGCGACGGTCTTGGCCGATCCGTGCTCCGAGCCGGCCATTCGGGAGATGGTCTCCTCCATCAGGGTCCCGCCGAGGTCGTTCGCGCCGCCGTTGAGCATGACCTGGCTGCGCTGCACGCCGAGTTTCACCCAACTGGTCTGGATATGGGCGATCCGTCCGTGCAGCATGATCCGAGCCAGCGCATGCACCGCGCGGTTGTCGCGGTGGGTGGGACCCGCCCGCGCCGCGCCGGCCAAATACAGCGGCGAGGACTGGTGGACGAAGGGCAGGGGAACGAATTCGGTGAATCCACCTGTGCGATCCTGGATTTCACGCAACACGTTGAGATGGGCGACCCAGTGCGAGGGAGTGTCGACATGGCCGTACATCATCGTCGAGCTCGACCGCAACCCCACCTCGTGTGCTGTGCTGACGATCTCGACCCACAACGAGGTGGGGAGCTTGCCCTTGGTGAGAACCCAGCGGACTTCATCGTCGAGGATTTCGGCGGCAGTCCCAGGGATGGTGTCCAGACCCGCTTCTCGCAGACCGATCAGCCAGTCGCGAATGCTTAAGTCGCTCTTGGTGACTCCGTTGGCGATCTCCATCGGCGAGAAGGCATGCACGTGCATGGACGGCACCGCCTGCTTCACCGCACGGACCAGATCGGCATACGCGGTCACCGGCAGGTCGGGGTCGATCCCGCCCTGCATGCAGACCTCGGTGGCGCCGGCGACGTGGGCCTCCCAGGCCCGGTCGGCCACCTCCTTGGTGGACAACGAGAACGCGTCCGCGTCGCCCTTGCGTTGCGCGAACGCGCAGAACCGGCAGCCGGTGTAACAGATATTGGTGAAGTTGATGTTGCGGTTCACCACGAAGGTGACGTCATCGCCGACAGCGTCGCGTCGGAGTGAATCCGCCAGCGCCGCAACGGCATCCATGGCAGGGCCATCGGCGGTGGCCAGGGCGAGGTAGTCCGCGTCGCTGCATCCGCCCGGGTCGCGCTCAGCGCGGCGCAGAGCGGCCGCGACGTCGGTATCGATGCGTTCGGGTGCCCGCGCCGACAATTCGCCCACCCGCTCACGGATGGATTCCCAGTCACCGAACGCGCTGCCGAGATCGCTTCGGGTGGCGGTACGTCGGCCCTCTGTGTCGATCGCGGTGGCCAGGTCGGTGCGACCCAACGACTCGGCAGCCTCATCGGGCTCCTGCCAGGGCCGGCCGGCCGGCGTGATGCCGGAGGCGAATCCGGTCTCGGGATCGGCCAGTGCCGACACGTGCCCGGCCACCCGCGGGTCGATCCAGCCCGCCGGGGACTGCACGTACTTCGGCTGGACGGTCAGCCGCGCCACCAGGTCGAAACCGGCGTCGGCGGTGACCGCGGCCAGGTCATCCAGAGCCGGCCAGGGACGCTCGGGGTTGACGTGGTCAGGGGTCAACGGCGAGACACCGCCCCAGTCGTCGACGCCGGCACCGAGCAGCGCCAGGCATTCGGCGGCAGACACCAGGTTCGGCGGCGCCTGGATACGCATGTCCGGACCCAACACGAGCCGGGCCACCGCGACGGTGGCCAGGAACTCGTCGAAAGCGGTGTCGGGCGTGCCCGCCATCGCGGTGTGGTCCTTGGCGCGGAAGTTCTGCACGATGACTTCCTGGACGTGGCCGAACTCTTTGTGCAGGCGCCGGATCGCGTGGAGGGTGTCGGCCCGCTCGTCACGGGTCTCCCCGATGCCGACCAGCAAGCCGGTGGTGAAGGGGATGGCCAGCCGTCCGGCGTCGGTCAGGGTGCGCAGTCGCACCGCCGGGTCCTTGTCCGGGCTGCCGTAGTGCGCGAGGCCGCGCGTCTCGAACAACCGGCGCGACGTGGTTTCCAGCATCATGCCCATCGACGGCGCGACCGGCTTCAGTCGGGACATCTCGGCCCACGACATGACGCCGGGATTGAGGTGCGGCAGCAGACCGGTTTCCTCCAGCACCCGGATGGCCGCCGCCCGCACGTAACCCAGGGTGGAGTCGTAGCCCCGCTCCTCCAGCCACTGACGGGCCTCGGGCCAGCGCGTCTCCGGACGATCGCCCAGGGTGAACAGCGCCTCCTTGCACCCCGCCGCGGCGCCGCGGCGGGCGAGGTCGACGATCTCGTCGGCCTCCAGGTACATGCCCCGGCCGGCGGCACGCAGCTTGCCGGGCACCGTCACGAACGTGCAGTAATGGCAGGTGTCGCGACACAGGTGGGTTACCGGGACGAACACTTTCGGCGAATAGGACACCGGCAGCCGGCCATTGGGTCCGCGCCGTCCGGCCGACGTCAGGCCTGCATCGCGGACGCGGGCCGCACTGGAGCAGAGGTCAGCCAGATCCTCGCCGCGCGCGGCCAGTGCGATGGCCGCCTCGTCGATGTTGAGCGCCACTCCGTCGCGGGCCCGGCGCAGCACCCGGCGCAGAGCCGCCTCCGTCGGAGCGGCGTCGTTGGGCGAGGTTGTCGGCAGCGAACTGCCGGATGTCATTCGCGCGTCTCCCGATCTGCAACTGCGGCGATCGACATGGCCCCCACAGTAGTACCTGCTGCGGAACCAGTGGCAGATGGGACTGGCGAGACTTCTGTGAAACCCTCAGGGTTGCGGGTAGGGTTCTCAGCGAATTGTCAGCAACCAGTGAGGTGTTGTGATGAGCCAATCCCCCGGGGTCTCTACCCGCTCGTTTCTGATTGCCGGCGTGAGCGCCGCCATTGTCGGAACGGCGGTGATCACTCCCGCGAATGCGCCCGCTTCGCACCAGGCGAAGGTCACCGCCGCCGCGGTCCAACTGACATCGCTGGCCTCCGGGTTCGAGGGTGTCGTCAACGGTGTTGAGGGCATCTTCAACAACCTGGCTCAGGTGGGCTCCGGGATTCAGGCGACCATCAACGGGATTCAGGCGACCATCGACCACGTGGCGTCGCTCCCCGACGGGGTGCAGGCCACCATCAAGAACTCCTATAACAACGCCGAGCGCTGGCCCGCCTACGGGGCAGACCTGGCCCAGTTCTCGCTCGCCGTCATCCCCGGTTTGTGGTGGGCCGCCCCGGGCATCGGATTGAGTTACCACACCGCCGAGCCGTTGGTCCGGGCCGGCGCGTATTCCTTCGCTGACCTGGTGGGCTTGGATCCGGCCCAATTCAGACGCGATATCAGCGACGGCATCAGCACCTCCGCCAAGAACGCCGCCACCTACGGCAAGGCCTGGGCCGACAGCTTCGTCCCGGTGCCGCCGTTGCCGGACTATCCGACGCCCCCGAGCGTGTTGTCGGCGGCCGCTCTTCCCGCGGCCTCGACCGCAACGGTGGCGACTCCCCGGGCCGCGGCAGTCACCAGCGGCATCGAGAACGCGATCAAGAACACCTACAACGCCGTCGAGCCGTGGGTGGCGTGGGGCTTCCAACTGGCCCAGTGGGGCATGGGCTTCGTACCGGGACTCTGGTGGGTGGCTCCGGGCGTCAGCCTCGCCTACTTCTCCATCGAGCCGCTGGTTCAGGCCGGCGTCTACACCGTCGCCGACGTGCTCGGCCTGAACTTCGCCCAGATCGGCCCCGACATCCAGCAGGGCATCCAGCAATCGGTGCAGAACTTCGTCAACTACGGCCTGGCCTGGCTCGGGAGTCTGATTCCCTTCCCGCCGCTGCCCCCGTTCCCGCCGCGCCCCGGCGCCTCGGTCGCAGCTGCCGGCACCCTGCGGGCTGCAGCTGCGATCAGCGTTACCGAAGGCGCCGCGGCCGAAACCGCGCCCGACGTCATACCGGCGGAGGACAGCGGTCCGGTCGGCGACGGCGCCAGCAAGTCCGACACTTCGGCAGCCCAGCACACAGCTCCGGCAGTCGAGACCGAAACCCCTTCGGCTTCAACAAGCAACGCGCCGGCCGACGCTGTCGCCCCGGTCGTCGATGGCACCATCCCCGGCCCCGAAACCGTCGCACCGCAAACCGAAAGCGCGACGCCGCCGGTGGAGACTGTCACGGTTGCCGGACCGGAGATCCAAGCCCCGACTCCCGGCGCGGAGGTCAAAGCTCCTGCGACCAGCGAGGCTTCTGCACCCAGCCGCGGCGCGATCCGCGGCCACCGGGTCCCGGCCGCCCAGAGCGACAATGCGGGCGCCGGGAACTCGGCCAAGGTGGAGCGGCCGGGCGGCTCGTCGCGGTAGCTCCGACGGTCAGCGCATCCGGCGCAGCACGAGGGCGGCCGGCAGGGCGCCGAGGATCATCAGCAGCAGCACCGAATAGCCCATGATGCCAGGACCGCCGAAAACGATGTCGCCCCCCGGTCCGCCCAGCGACAGCACTGCAATGGTGCCCAGCCAGGTCCACAACGGCAGGCCGGCAAGCCTGGGGTTGTCGGTCCAGTAGCCGGCTGCCCACACCAGTGCGGCGTTGAGCGCCCCGCTCAGCAAGGCGCTGACCGGAAACGGCACCCGGCCGAGGTACATGGGCAGGAACAGCGCACCGGCGAGGGCGGAGAGCACACCGTCGAGGGCCAGCAGGGCGAGCACCGGCCGGGCCATCGGCAACCGGCCGCCGCCGGGCTGCCTGTTTGTGGTCACTCACAGGTCCAGACCGGCGAGAAGGTCGTGTTCCCAACCCTTTTCGTCGGTGCCACCGGGCCGGCCCGACACCAGCACGAAGTGCTCCTGGCCCATCACGGGCAGGACCATCTTGTTCGACAACGTGAACGCACGGCCGGTCGGGCCCAACTCCATCTGCGTGGCGTGTGCGCCGATCGCCGCGGCTTTGGCGACGAGGTGCTCAGGAGCGTCGATCACCGCGGTGATCTGCTCCTCGTCGAATCCGAACGAGTCGACGTCGCTCGGCCAGACCCAATCGTCATCGACGTCCTCGGCGTTCAGCGACTGCAGGCCGTCGCGAAAGGCCTTGCCGGAGATGACCGTCCAGTAGAACTTCGGAACTCGCCACCGGTCGGCGGCAGCCGCCACGGCAGCGGTCGTGATCCGGTGCGCCTGGATGTGGTCGGGGTGGCCGTACCCGCCGTCGGGGTCGTAGGTCACCACGACGTGCGGGCGCAGTTCTGCAATGACGTCGGCCAGCTGATCGCCCGCCCACCCGGGGTCGGCGTCGGCGAAACGGGTCTGGCGGCGGCGCGGTGCGCCCACCATCCCGGAATCCCGCCAGCATCCCGCTCCCCCGAGGAACCGTGGACCCGGGACACCCAGATGCCGCAGCGCCGCGGTCAGCTCACCGATGCGATAGCCGCCCAGCTGATCGGAGTGGTCGACGTCCAGCTGCGCCCACTCGTCCCCGATGACTTCACCCTCTTCACCCAATGTGCAGGTCAGCACGGTGACCTCGGCCCCGCGTGCGGCGTACTTCGCGATCGTCACGCCGTTGCCGATCGTCTCGTCGTCGGGATGGGCATGGACGAACAACAACCGCGGCACCGTGGACATGAGCCTCCTCATCGTCAGTCGGCGTCACCCTACCGACACCGACCAACCATGATTGTCGGCTATGGAGCAGTGGTCGGAACGGGAGTTCGTCGGCCATGACTTCACCGAGGAGGATCTGGCCAGGCTGCAGACCGAGCGGGTGGTGTTCACCGATTGCGATTTCGCCAGCGCGGACCTCAGCCACTCCATACATGTCGGCTCGGCCTTCCGCAATTGCCGATTCCGCCGAACAGCACTGTGGCACAGCATCTTCCGCTACTGCAGTTTCCTCGGCTCGACGTTCGAGGACTGCCGGTTGCGGCCACTGGTCTGCGAGGAGGTCGATTTCAGCCTCGCGGTGCTCGGCGGGGCCGACCTGCGTGACGTCGACCTCTCCGGATGCCGCTTCCGGGAGACATCGCTGGTCAGGGCGGACCTTCGCAAAGCGGTGCTGCGGGAGGCCGACCTGACCGCCGCGCGAACCGATGGCCTTCGGTTGGAGGGCGCCGATCTGCGGGGAGCCCGCGTCGACCCGGCGCTGTGGACCACCGCCGCCTGCCGGGGCGCGCGGGTGGACGTCGCTCAGGCGTGGACGTTCGCCATCGCGCACGGTCTCGACGTCACCGGCGAGTGACGTCTGCGAGCCCGTCCTGACTACGACGCCGTCTTGACCCAGCGCGCCGCGTCGCCGACGATCCCGACGGGGACTGCGCCGGTGAGGCTGACGTTCTGCACACTGGGGCCCGCAGCGACGATCGTCGTGTCCTGCATGATCGGCAGAACCGCCGACATCGCCCACAGGCTGGGCTCCACCGCGGCGATGACGTCGTTGACGTTCTGCGCCCCGATCAGCGCTGCGTCGATCCGCTGCTGGATCGCCCGGTCGCATATTCCGGTCAGGTTCGACGGCGCCCGCACCAGCGGAGTCGGCTGCGGCGGGGCCGTCGGGCTGGTGCTGGATTCACTGCCGCCCCCGGCCGGCGGCGTGGCCGGGGTGGTGGCGACCGGGGCGGCCACCAGGGCAGGGCAGCCGTAGCGGGACGCCAGTACGGTCGCGAGGTCGCCGCCGGCGGCATGCCAGCCGACGATGGCGTCGACACGGTTGGTCTCCAGCGCTGTTCCGTAGAGCACCTGAGGTTCCAGCGGCAGCACGGTCGCGGCGATGCCCGCGCTGCGCAACTGGTCGGCGGCGGTGTTGGCCACCGCCACGGACGTGGGGTCGTTGGCGGCCGCGCCGATCGCCAGGCTCAGAGTCTCGCCGTTGCGGCTGATGCGACCGCGGGTGGGCTCCGCCGGCGTCGGGGTCGGAGCGCCGGGCAATGCAGGAGAGTCGCTGACGCTGCGGTCCACCTGATAGCCGGCCGCGGTGAACAGCTGCAGCGCCTTTTCCTTGCCGAGCGGCGCCGGCGCGGTGGCCGCGTACCCGGGATCGCTCGGGGCACGAACCAGCGCCTGGTCCAGGGTGACCGAGTTGTCGCTGCCCGCGCCCACCGCGGCGAGCAACTCGACGTCGAGCAACCCCAGAATCGCCTTGCGCACAACGGGATCCGCCAGCTCCGGCTGCCCGGCGCGCAACGTCAGCTGCATTACCCGCGGTGTGATCAGCCGCGCCGTGCGCACGTCCGGGATCGCCGAGAGTTGAGCGAAGGCCGCCACGCCGCCGTGCACCTGGGCGACCTGCGTGTCGCCGTTGCGGATCGAATCGGCCAGCGCGGCCGGCACTCCGCCCCGGCGGAACAGAATCTGATCCGGCCTGGCCGGGGTCCCCCAGAATCGGTCGTTGCGCGCCAACAGGATCTCGTCGCGCTGCGGGTCGATGTTGTCCACCCGGAACTGACCGGCCGTCACCGGCATCGCCCGGGCCAGTCCGGCCGGGAACCCGCCCGGGACGTCCTTGACGATGTGCGCGGGCAGCAGATCGTTGAACAGTTCGCGCCACGCAGGGTAGGGCGCAGAGAAGGTGACAACCGCGGTCTTCCCGCCGTCGACGGACTGCACCCCGGTGATCAGGTCATAGCCCGCCGGGTCGACCACCCCGGGTTGGCCGACCATCTGGCGCCACAGGTACCAGAAGTCGTCGGCGGCGATGGGCGCGTTGTCGGTCCAGGCCGCTTCGGGCCGGATTTTGTAGGTGACGGTGAACGGGCCGTCATCGGTGACGTCCGCGGAGACCAGCAGGGTGGGATCCATCTGCCAGCGCGAGCCGGTCGGGGTGGCCGGGTCGGGGACCGGCCGGAACGAACTCGGTAGGACCAACGCGCTGATGGCGGCGTTGACCGGCGACTGGTCGGAGAGCAGATGCGGATTGAAGCCTGCTCCGATCGAGTCGATCGCCATGATGATCTGCGACGCCTTGGGCGCGGGCGCCGACGACGGCGACGTCTGGGTGCTCTGCGGCGCCGGCGGCGGGTCGACGGTGCACCCGCCGGCCAGGGTCATGACCGACAGTACGGCGGCGGCGATGCGCAGCCTTGGTAGTCGGGTCAGCACGAAAAACAGAGTATCGGCCCGATGGGGGCGATCCCGCTCAGCTTTTGAGTGCCTTTGCCCGCGACCTGCTGCGCGCCCGGTTGGTGGCGTCGAGGTCGGCCTTGCGCACCCGGACGATCTCCGGGGTGACCTCGACGCACTCGTCCTCGGCGCAGAACTCCATGGCCTGTTCGAGGCCGAGTTCGAGCGGCCGGGCCAGCGTCTCCATCACATCGGACGTCGACTGCCGCATGTTGGTCAGCTTCTTCTCCCGGGTGACGTTGACGTCGAGATCCTCCGCGCGCGGGTTGATGCCCACCACCTGACCTTCGTAGGTGTCGTCGCCCGGTTCGACGAAGAACTGACCGCGGTCGGCGAGCTGGATCATCGCGAACGGCGTCACCGAACCGGTCCGGTCACTGACCAGCGAGCCGGTGTGCCGGGCCCGGATCTCGCCGGCCCATGGCCGGTAACCGTCGAACACCGCGTTGGCGATACCGGTGCCGCGCGTCAGGGTGAGGAAATCGGTACGGAAGCCGATGAGCCCGCGGCTGGGGACGATGAAGTCCATCCGGACCCAGCCGGCGGCGTGGTTCGCCATCTCCTCCATCCGGCCCTTGCGGGCGGCCATCAGCTGGGTGACCGCGCCGACGAACTCCTCGGGGCAGTCGATGGTCATGGCCTCGAACGGCTCGTGCAGCTTGCCGTCGATGGTGCGGGTGACCACCTGCGGCTTGCCGACCGTCAACTCGAAACCCTCACGGCGCATCTGCTCGACGAGCACGGCCAGCGCCAACTCGCCGCGGCCCTGCACCTCCCAGGCGTCCGGACGGCCGACGTCGACCACCCGGATGGAGACGTTGCCCACCAGTTCGCTGTCGAGGCGGGACTTGACCATGCGGGCGGTCAGCTTGTGTCCGGACACCTTGCCGGCCAGCGGCGAGGAGTTGGTGCCGATCGTCACCGAGATGGCGGGCTCGTCGATGGCGATGCGCGGTAGCGCGTGCGCGTGGTCGGGGTCTGCCAGGGTGTCGCCGATCATGATCTCGGGCATGCCTGCGACGGCGACGATGTCCCCGGCCACGGCCTGCTCGGTGGGCGAGCGCTCCACGCCGACCGTGGTCAGCAGTTCGGTGATCTTGGCAGAGGTGATGACCGGCAGCCCGTCGACCTCCCGCATCCAGGCGACCTGCTGGCCCTTGCGCAGCTTGCCCTTGTAGATGCGGATCAGCGCCAGACGACCCAGGAACGCCGAGGCGTCCAGGTTCGTCACCAGCGCCTGCAGGGGTGCCTCCGGGTCGCCCTTCGGCGGCGGAATGTGCTCGAGCAGAACGTCGAACAGCGGGTCGAGGTTCTCCCCCTGTGGATTCTCTCCGTTGGCGGGTTCGATGGTGCTGACAATGCCCGCGCGGCCCGACGCGTAGAGCGTCGGCAGCCCGAGGGCCTCCTCGGCGGCCTTCTGCGCCTCCTCGTCGAGGTCGGAGGCCACATCGAGAAGCAGGTCGTGACTTTCCGAGACGACCTCGGCAATCCGGGCGTCGGGCCGGTCGGTCTTGTTGACCACCAGGATCACCGGCAGGTGCGCCGAAAGCGCTTTGCGCAGCACGAAGCGGGTCTGCGGCAGCGGGCCCTCCGAGGCGTCCACCAGCAGCAACACCCCGTCGACCATCGACAGCCCGCGCTCCACCTCGCCGCCGAAGTCGGCGTGGCCGGGGGTGTCGATGACGTTGATCACCGTCATGCTGCCGTCAGGGTGGTGGCGGTGCACGGCGGTGTTCTTCGCCAGAATCGTGATGCCTTTTTCCTTCTCCAGGTCCCCGGAGTCCATCAGGCGCTCCACGGCGTCGTCGCCGCGGTGGCTCAGCGCCCCGGACTGGCGCAGCATGGCGTCGACGAGGGTGGTCTTGCCGTGGTCGACGTGCGCCACGATGGCGACGTTTCGGAAATTGGGGCTCTTCACGCTGCAAATTGTCGCAGTGTGGGGCCCCGATCGCGAAAACGAGCGGACCCGGGATGGCGTGCTCAGGCGGGACTGATGCGTGCCAGGAGCGTGCCGAAGACCTCTCGTACCGCACCGCGGGTCTGCGGCCAGGCTGTGTCGTAGGCGATGACGACTAGTGGGTGTAGCCGAAGATGCCGTAGTGGGTGAAGCCGTGGTCACCGGTGGTGCAGCTGACCGACCCTTGGTAGCCCACGAGGCAGGACGCCTCGCCGTTGACCAGTTGGTGCCCCTCGGGCAGGACGTCGACGTCGCGGGTGAACTCCCACGTGTCGGAGTGGCGGTAGTGGGCCGGTTGCTGCGGGCCGGCGATGGTCTGGTTGGCATCGGGTGGTACGACGGTCGGCGGCTCGTCGCTGATCTGCTCGGGACTCGGAACCGCGTCGCAGCCGACGGTCCCGTCGGGCCCGATTCCGCAGCCGAATTGGTTGACGGGCTGCCCGTCGCGGGCTCCGCCGTACCCCGGTGGTGTGAGGAAGTAGATCCAACCGGGGTCGGAGACGCTGGTGTAGTGGCCCTGCGCCACCGGGTAGGGATCGGCAGTCGCAGGCGTCGGAGTGCAGACTGCGGCGGCACACAGCGCCACCGATACCGACACGGTGCGCAGAGCCATCATGGTCCGCCCTTCCTAGGGAGATGACAGCAGCATCATGACGCGCCCGGCGGCCGGAGGCCTTGCCGATGAAGAAGGCCAGTGGCATCACGAAAAAGAATTCACCGAGCCATAGTTGGATCAGCTGTCGGATCCGCGACCCGATCCGGTCGAACGCCAGAACACGCTGCCAGAGGAATCTGAGAACGCCCACAAGCTTCAGCCCCCTACCGATCGGCCCTGGGTGAACGCCCGGGCAGTGCTTCCGGGTTGCCGCAAGCGGTGCCGCCGGTGACCCCATTCATATGGCTGCTGATCTAATTGGCCTTGGTGCTTATTTGCCTTGGTGCCCGGTCAGGCTCGAAGACGGTGCAACAGTTCAGGCAGCCACGCCCGGTCGGCCGGCACCCAAGCCACTTCCGACAACTCGGCGGCGTCCACCCAGCGCAGTGCGCCGTGGTCGTGCGGGTGCAGAGTGCCGCCGGTCTGGGTGACGCGGTAAGCACGCAGGATCAGCGAATCGCCGATCGCGACATCCTCGCCCAGCCGTTCATGCACGACGACCTCGACGCCGAGTTCCTCGGCCAGCTCGCGCGCCAGCGCCTCGGGTTCAGTTTCCCCGGGCGCGACTTTGCCGCCCGGCAATTCCCACAGCCCGGCCAACTCCGGCGGACGCCGCCGCTGGGCCAGCAGCAGGGTCCCGCCGGAGATGAGCGCTCCCGCCACCACAACCTGCATGGCGTGTGACGGTATACGGTGAGTTATGGCCGTGTTGAGTGATGACGAGGTCGACGCCGCCGCGGCGGCGCTGAACGGTTGGGCACGGGCCGACGGGGCACTGCGGCGTTCGGTGACGTTCGGCTCGTTTCTCGGAGGCATCGACGCCGTGAGGCGGGTGGCCGAAGCCGCCGAACGCGCCGACCACCATCCGGACATCGATATCCGTTGGCGGACAGTACATTTCGCGCTGGCCACTCATTCCGAGGGCGGGATCACCGCTAAGGATGTGGAACTTGCGCGGGAGATAGACGGGCTTCTCGGCGACCACTAGCCGCGATCCAGCCCAGCGTCACCAGCGTGGCGACGATGTAGACCAGCCCCGGCCAGGCCAGGTACCAGGGCCGGCCGATCTGCCAGATCGTCGGCTGCGCGAAGCTCAGTAGCCACGGCACACCGATCAGGGTCAGCGCCAGCCACCCCCAGCCCAGCAGGTGCGCGCCAGGGCGGGTCCGCCACGGGCCGTTGATCAACCAGATCATCAGGGGCAGCAACCACACCCAGTGATGGGTCCAGGAGATCGGCGAAATCAACAGGCCGAAGAGTTGCACCACCAGCA
>JBAXUD010000459.1:0-3037 GCA_037129875.1 Mycobacteriaceae bacterium | reverse complement strand
GTCCGCAGTGGCCGACCAGTGTCATCGCCGGAGTGCAGGGGGCGTTGCCCCCGAACCGCTACAGCCAGTCCGAGATCACCGAGGCGCTGGTCCAGCTGCCCCAGTTCGCCCCGCACGCGGATCTGGTGCGCCGATTCCACCAGACCGCGAAGGTCAACCATCGCCATCTCGTACTGCCGCTGGAGCAGTACCCGGGGCTGACCGACTTCGGCCAGTCGAACTCGGTGTTCATCGAGAACGCCGTCGACCTCGGATGCGCGGCCGTCTCGGCCGCATTGGAGGACGCCGGTTTCGGGCCCGAGGACGTCGACATGATCATGTCGACGACGGTCACCGGTATCGCGGTGCCGTCTTTGGAGGCCCGGATCGCCGGGCGCCTCGGCATGCGCTCCGATGTGCGGCGCGTCCCGTTGTTCGGCTTGGGCTGCGTGGCCGGCGCAGCCGGTATGGCGCGTGTTCACGACTATCTGCGCGGCAATCCCGATGGGGTGGCGGTGCTGGTGTCGGCCGAGATGTGCTCGCTGAACTTCAATGCCCTCGGCGCGGACATCGCTGGTCTGGTCGGCACGGCTCTGTTCGCCGACGGCGCGGCCGCGGTGGTGGCCGTCGGAGAACGCCGGGCGGAGAAGCTGGGCATCACCGGGCCGCGGATCATCGACTCCGCCAGCCGGCTGTACCCGGATTCGTTGCGCACCATGGGCTGGGACGTCGGCGCCACCGGTTTCCAGCTCGTGCTGTCCCCCGAAGTGCCCGACATGGTCAGCCGCCACCTGCGTGGCGACATGACCGGCTTCCTCGGCGGCCACGACCTCGAGATCGACGACATCGGCGTGTGGGTCAGCCACCCCGGCGGCCCGAAGGTGATCGAGGCGATCTCCGAAAGCCTCACGCTGCCCGACGAGGCGCTGGAGCTCACCTGGCGCTCCCTGGCCGAAATCGGCAACGTCTCGTCGTCGTCGGTGCTGCACATCCTGCGCGACACGATGGACAAGCGCCCCGCGGACGGATCGCCCGCGGTGATGATGGCAATGGGTCCCGGCTTCTGCTCGGAACTAGTGCTCATGCAGTGGCAGTGAGTGCCGAACCCATGACGTGGTATCTGATTCTTCTCTTCGCAATCGGCGTCGAGCGCCTGGCCGAATTGGTTCTCGCGCAACGCAATCTGGCCTGGAGCCGGGCCCGCGGCGGCGTCGAAATCGGCGCGGGCCACTACCCGGTGATGGTCGTCCTGCATCTGGCCCTGCTGGTCGGCTGCGTGGTGGAAGTCGCCGTGATGCAGCGACCGTTCATCCCGGCGCTGGGGTGGCCGATGCTGGCCCTGGTCGTCGCAGCCCAAGGGTTGCGCTGGTGGTGCATCACCACCCTGGGCCGGCAGTGGAACACTCGCGTCGTCGTGATCCCCGGCGCGCCCCGCATCGACGGCGGACCCTACCGCTGGATCTCACACCCGAACTACGTCGCGGTCGCCATCGAAGGGCTCGCGCTGCCACTGGTCCACTCCGCGTGGGTGACCGCACTGGCATTCACCACCCTCAACGCGGCTCTGCTGAGCACCCGCGTTTCCGTCGAGAACTCAGCGTTAGCGAGGCTGTCGTGAACGATCTGCTGGTCGCCGGCGCCGGTCCGGCTGGGCTGGCCACGGCCATCCACGCCGCCCGCGCAGGGCTCGAAGTCACCGTGGTGGAACGCCGCCCCGGACCCATCGACAAGGCCTGCGGGGAAGGGCTGATGCCGCACACGCTGCGACACCTCGACGCCCTCGGAATCAACCCGCACGGCAAGCCTTTTCGCGGCATCACCTACCTTGACCGGACCCGGCGCGTGGAGGCCCGCTTCCCGGGCGGCGCCGGACGCGGGGTGCGGCGCACTGTCCTATCCGAAGCCCTTCACGACGCTGCCGCGACCGCGGGAGTCCGGATCGTCAAGGGCGACGTCGGCGACATTGCGCAGGACGCGACCAGCGTGCGTTGCGGCGATTTCGAAGCGCGTTACCTGGCAGCTGCCGACGGCTTGCACTCGCCGATCCGTCGCCGGCTCGGGCTGGACCGGCCGACCAACGGCGGTCGCCGCTGGGGTATTCGCCGGCACTTCCAGATCGCCCCGTGGACCGACACTGTCGAGGTCTACTGGGCCGCGCACACCGAGGCCTACGTAACCCCGGTGGCCGACGACTGCGTCGGAGTGGCCATCCTGACTTCCCGGCAGGGCAAGTTCGACGATCATCTGCGTGAATTCCCCGCTCTGGCAGCACGACTCGCCGGGGCGCAGGGCGGGCCGGCCCGCGCGGCGGGGCCGCTGCGGCAGCGCGCTTCAAGCCAGCACCGGGGCAGGGTCATGCTCGTCGGCGACGCGGCGGGATACGTCGACGCCCTTACCGGCGAGGGGCTGGGCATCGCGCTGGGTTGCGCCGAGTTGGTGGTCAATGCCGTGCAGGCTGACGACCCGGCGGACTACACCCGGCAGTGGCGCCGCATGTCACGCCGGTACCGGCTGCTGACGTCGGCACTCCTGACGGCCAGCAACTCGCCGGCCCGGACCATGATCGTGCCGGCCGCAACCACTCTGCCGAGAGCCTTCAACCAGGCGGTCAAACTGCTGGCCCAGTGACGTCCGGCACCGTCCTGGTTGGATCTTCCGGTGTGAAGTCGGCGCGTATTCCTTTTCTCCGGCAATTCATCCCAAGCGCACTCACAGTGATCTTTCTGGTGACCAGTGCTGCGCTCGGGCCGGCTAAGGCCATGGCCGCCGAACTGAGTGACTATCTTTGGGAACGTCGTCCACTGCTGCTGTTCGCGCCCACGGAGAGCGATCCACGGCTCATTGAAACGATGCGCCGAATAGAGGCCAGTCGATGTGACTTCGTGGATCGCGACATGGTGCTTGGCCGCATCGTCACCGAAGGCACCAGCACCCTCGATGGCCACGTTGTCGACACCAACCAGGCACAACGGTTGGTGTCACAGTTTGGGATTGGCGCGAACAGCTTCAGCGTGGTGTTGATCGGCAAAGACGGCGGCGAGAAACTGCGCGCCAACGA